>DQSX01000125.1 GCA_015663065.1 Sulfurovum sp. | reverse complement strand
GAAAAAGAGAAGCGTGGTAAAACCGCATTTGATTTCACACACAGTACAGCTTGGAGACACACTGGAAATACTGGCTATCAAATACCAGACAGACAGAGAAGAGATCAAAGAGGCGAACAGACTGAAAAGTGATGCTCTTACACTGGAGAAACTTTTGCTCATACCTGTCAGTCAGGAATTGTTTGAGAAGATGTTGTCAGAATGATGTCTCAAGCAGTTTTAAAGTCAAAAAAAGAGATAATATCTACCTAAATCAAAGTTTACAATTGGGGTATGATGAAGCGACTTCTTTCATTTATGATTATTATTTCTTTGGCTTCATTTACGGCATTCTTTTCAGGATGTGCTTCAAAAAAAGCACACAAACCCTACAAAACAAAATATACTTCCAAAGCAAGACACAAATCTACCATGCGATGCTATACGGTACGTGGTAAAAAATACAATCCTACCTATGTAAAAGTGGGGCAGGTAATGAAAGGTGTCTCGAGCTGGTATGGTCCAAACTTCCATGGAAAACAGACTTCAAATGGCGAACGTTACAACATGCATGCACGAACCGCTGCACATAAAACCTGGCCAATGGATACCATGGTAAAAGTTAAAAACTTGCAAAACGGTAAAAGTACCATTGTGCGTATCAATGACAGGGGTCCTTTTGTGAGAGGTCGGATCATTGACTGTTCTTACAAAGCAGGTAAAGAGATAGGACTGGATAGAATGGGAATCGCCAAAGTGACCATTCAGGTCGTTGGATTTGCAGGTAAAGTACAGTCTGCAGCCACCATTGCCAAGAGTAAAGAGCATAAAACCGAAACACGTGTGAGGTTAAGCAACTTCGGTGTGCAGGTCGGAGCGTTCAAACGTCGTGAAGGTGCTGAGGTCACCAGAAAAATGTTTGCCGGAAGATATGACAAATACAGACCTGTGGTCAAGAAATTTGCAGATGTTGACGGGAGTGGAGACCCATTGTACCGTGTCTGGCTGATGGGCTTTGGCTCAGAAGAGGAAGCACGAGACTTTAAAGAGTGCAACAGCCTGGAAGGCGCATTCATCGTTAGAAATTAATTATTTAGGATACAGTATGATAGAAGTAAGAAGAGAGACAAAAGAGACGCAGATTGCTGTAAAGCTAAACCTTTACGGTAAAGGGATCGCCAACATAGACACCGGTGTAGGTTTTTTCGACCATATGCTTGAAGCGTTTACCAAACATGCACATATTGACCTTGAAGTAAGCTGTACAGGTGATACACATATCGATGACCACCACTCAGTAGAAGATGTCGGTATCGCTATTGGACAGGCGCTGCATAAAGCGATCTATCCGGTGCAGAGTATTGAACGTTTCGGTAATGCCACTGTGGTCATGGATGAAGCCAGCATCACCTGTGATATGGACATTTCCAATCGCGGTTTTCTTGTTTTTGAACTGCCTATAGGGGGAAAAGTGGGTGATTTTGATGTGGAGTTGGTAGAGGAGTTCTTCAGGGCTTTTGCTTTTAATCTTCCTTTGACACTGCACCTCATTTACAACCGAGGGAAGAACAAGCATCACATCATAGAAGGTGCTTTCAAAGCTCTCGCAGTGGCTTTGCGACGGGCAGTCAGCATCAATGAAAATGCCGGTATTCCAAGTACAAAAGGTGTCCTGTGAGTATTGAACTGATCGTACTGGATGTAGACGGGACCATGACAGACTCCCGCATTACCTACTCTGAGAACGGAGATGAGATAAAATCCTTCAATGTCAAAGACGGCTTGGCGATCGCAAGCTGGAGGAAACTGGGTAAGCAGGTTGCCATCATCACCGGAAGGTCTTCTGCCATTGTGGCGCGACGTGCCAAAGAGTTGCGTATTGAACATTTTTATCAGGGCATAGACAATAAAAAAGAGGTTCTGGAAACACTTTTAGAGAAACTTGACCTCACTATGGACAATGTCGCTGCCATTGGGGATGACCTCAATGACCTGAGTATGTTAAAAGCTGCAAAGGTCTCTTTCGTGCCAAGAGATGCCTCTGCCTATGTTGACAAGATCGCCACAGTGATCCTGACAAAAAAAGGCGGTGACGGTGCTGTACGCGAAATGATAGAGTACCTCATAAATGATGAGGGACTTGAAGAGAAGTATCTGGGATTATGGGCTTAAAATTAGAGATCATTCTGATGCTATTGGTGGCAGTCATCATGTCTGTCGCTTTAACTGTAAAGATAACGAACAGTCATGCCGTTAAAAATATTCCGACCAAGGAACTTGAATTCACTGACACAACATTCAGGGAAGTAGATACGAACAAGATCATAGGTGTTTCCTATGGGACTCACGGTGTACGTGATAAAGGTATATTGACCGTACAGAACTTTAAATACCATAACGACAGCATTAAGCTCCTGCGTTCCAATGTAGCCATCTATAAGGCAGATAAGATCTACCTGGACCATGATGTTGTCTTTAATCAGAAAGAGGGTTCTGACTACTATACGGAACATGCCGTGTATGATAAAAAGAGAGAGATACTCGATGTGACAGCTCCCTTTAAAGCATACATGGGTGAAAATGTCATGTATGGAGATACACTGCGCTACTGGGCAAAAGAGAAAAGAGCATACGCTACCAATGTAGATGCTGTCGTTTATACCAAGGAAAAATGATATAATAATATTTTTAACGAAAGGCTTGGCTTGAAATTTTTTAAAGTAATGGTATTGGTATGTTTCTCAACAACGCTTTTTGCCGAAAAAGTAAATGTTACTTCGACTTCCATGACCGCTGAAGACCTTAAAAAAGAGATTCATTTTATTGGTAATGCAAAAGCTGTACAGGGTAAAAGCTGGATACACGGAGATGAGATCATTGTCTATTTTGATGAAAACAATGAAACAAAAAAATATGAAGCCATTGGCAAAGTGACATTTGAAATTGACCAGGAAAAAAGTTTTTATGAAGGTTCGGCAGATAAAGTGACTTACTTTCCTGTGGAAGCAAAATATGTTCTGACAGGAAAAGCGATAGTAGATGACACTGTCAATAAAAGACATGTTGCCGGTGATGAGATCGTGCTTGATACGATCACGGGCAATGCCAATGTCAAAGGAAGCAAAAAGAAGCCTGTGAAGTTTATATTTGATACAAAGGGAAAAAAGAAGTGAGTACCCCTCGTGTAGTAGAAGCTGAATTTATAAAGTCAGCACAAAGCATTGCAGACTCTTTGCCTGAAGATATGAGTGAAGTGGTCTTTCTTGGACGATCCAATGTGGGGAAGAGTTCTACGCTGAATTCACTTACACAGAGAAAAAATCTGGCCAAATTTTCAGCTACTCCGGGTAAAACACAGCTGATAAATTTTTTTGAAACACGTTACCTCTATAATGAGGAGAGCTATCCTGTACGTTTTGTGGACCTTCCGGGATTTGGCTATGCAAAAGTCTCCAAGTCGCTCAAAGAGGTGTGGCAGAAAAACCTGGTTGAGTTCATCCAGCATCGTGTCTCTATACGGCTTTTCATACATCTGCGTGATGCCCGTCATCCCCATGCCAAGATAGATGATGATGTGGAAAGCTATATAGCTGAATTTATACGTCCGGACCAAAAATACCTGACAGTGTTTACAAAAATAGACAAGTTGAACCAGAAAGAGCGTGCAAAACTTAAAAGAGAGTTTCCCGGTTCCATAACAGTTTCAAACTTGAAAAAGAACGGGCATGACAGAGTACACGTTGAAATACTTGAAACCATTTTTGCCATCAGTAAGGCAAATGAGAACGATAAGGCAGCAGAGTGATAGAATTGGTAAAAGCAAAATTAAGTGATATTCCTGCCATGCAGGCACTTGTACTCTCAGAAGTAAAAGAGGGGGTCATTTTAAACAGAAGTGAAGATGAGGTGGCAACCAATATACGTTCGTATGTGCTTGCTAAAGAGGATAGTCTCCTTATAGGCTATACAGCATTGCATGTCCACTCACAAAGACTCGCAGAGATCAGATCTCTTATTGTTGATGAAAAGTACCGTGGTCAGCAGGTGGGTAAAAGAATGGTTGAATTTACACTTAAAGAAGCAAAAGAACTGGGTGTGGAAGAAGATGTACTGGTACTGACCTATCTGCCGCTTTTCTTTCACAAATTGGGATTCAAAGAGATCGACAAAGAGGTCATCCCTGAGCATAAGATCTGGGCTGACTGCATCAAATGTATTCATTTCCCTGTGTGCAATGAGACAGCATTGGTATATAAATTGCGTCAAGGTAAGGTATAGATGAACAGTTTTCTTAAGTTAATACACAAACCTCTTGTATGGGTACTGCTCTTTGTCTTTATTGCATTTTATCCGATGTTGATCTCGATCTATGTATTCCTTCCTCTTCTTATAGGAGTCATGGGATACCTCTTTATGCGGGGACTGGATACAGACAGATACAGCTATGTGTTGGTAGCACTTATCTATTTTATCAATCTTGAGGCAAATCTTGCTTTGCCTTTCTTTCTTATACTCATCACGACACTTTTTGTCTATGCTGCCTTTTATCATCATTTGAATTATTTTAGAAAATGTACTTTTTGCAGACCGGTATTGTCTGTAATACTTATTGATCTTATCTATTTGGGTGTTTTGCTCTTTTATGATTTTATTTTCCAGACAAACAGTATTGTGCTTGACAATATTCTTATGTATTCTCTGGTAGTTGACATTTTAGTGGTGGTGTTGGTATGAGATATAAAATTTCGATATTCATATTTATAGTTATCTGGGGCTTAATGATCGCAAGGCTTTATCATGTGAGTATAAAGTCTAACTTCTATTATGAAAAATTGGCAAAAGACAATGTAGAAAAAACAGAATATCTTAAACCTGTAAGGGGAGAGATCACAGACAGCAGCGGGAACCTTCTGGCTATGAATCAGATAGGTTTTTCCATCTCCATTGTACCGCACCTAAGATATACACCAAAAAAAGACGGCAATCAGACAAAACTTGAAAAGATCGCAGATGCGCTGGTGGAGACCTTTCCCGATCTCAACAAAACGATCATGATGAAAGTCTATAAAAAAGAGAGTTCTGCCTATAATCACAAATACATCAAAGTGGTGAACTTCATCCCTTATGCCGATATGATGGCAGCATATCCAAAACTCAGTATTCACCATGAAGTCAAGATCGAAGCGGAGACAAAACGTTATTACCCTTATGGTAAATATGCTGCACACATTGTAGGTTATACGGGAAGATCAAATGCAAAAGAGAATGAAAAAGATAAAACGGTAGATATTGTCGGAAAAGTGGGTAAAAGTGGTCTGGAGAGGTACTATAACTCGGTACTTCAGGGAGATCTCGGGTATACCGTTAACAGAGTAACCGCGACCAATAAAGCAGTAGATCAGCTTGAGTATGTTGCGCCAAAAGACAACAAGAACATAACGCTCAATATCAATATTGAACTGCAGCAGCTGATATATGACTATTTTAAGAAAGCCGCAGGTGTTGCCATCGTTATGAGAACCAACGGTGAGGTACTCGCAGCAGTCTCCTACCCCTCTTATGATCCGAATCTTTTTGTGGGAGGGATCTCTTCAAAAGACTGGAAAGCACTTCAGGAAGATCTCAATCACCCTTTTACCAATAAGATAATCCATGGTACCTACCCTCCGGGTTCAGGGATCAAAATGGGTATGGCTCTGGCATTTGAGAAAGCCAAACCGGGTATTTTAGGGAAAGCAGAGCACTGTAGCGGCTACATTACCATAGGAAAAAGTTCCCACAAATTCCGATGCTGGAAACACTCAGGACACGGCAAAGTACCTCTGCGAAAAGCGATCATGCAGTCTTGTGACGTTTTTTTCTACAAGAAGAGTCTTAACGTGGGTATAGATGCTATGGCAAAACACCTTAAAGAGTTTGGATTGGGTGTAAAGACCGGTGTAGATATGCCAAGAGAGTATGCCGGTGTCATACCGGATAAACAGTGGAAGATGAAACGATTCAAGCAGCCCTGGTATCTTGGAGAGACGGTTATTGCCGCTATTGGACAGGGCTATGACCTGGTAACCCCTTTACAGGTCTCACGCTATACTGCATTGATGGCAACAGGAAATCTGGTCACGCCGAAAATAGCAAAGATCATAGACGGAAACCTGAGTAAACATGAGATCAAACCTATTAAGTTTGACAATTATATATTTGAGGTGAGAAAAGGTATGTATGATGTCTGTAATACGCCAGGTGGAACAGGGTATCGTGTTATGCATGACCTCCCTATAGTCGTTGCCGGAAAAACAGGAACGTCTCAGGTGACGTCGATCCCGCAAAGTACGGTCAAAAGATTGAAAGAGTCGCAACTTGAGTATTTCCACAGGTCACACGCCTGGTTTACGAGTTATGCACCCTATGATGACCCGCAATTTGTTGTGACTGTTCTGGTTGAACACGGAGGGCATGGGGGTAGTACTTCTACACCTTTGGCCGCAGAGATCTATAAATGGCTGTATAAAAAAGGCTACTTTAACAACAAGCCAGAAGATATTGTTGTGAACAAAAATGTGGGTAACTATGATACCGTAGCACCTACACAAGACAACACGCCAGCCCAGGCAAATGAAAGCAGCAGTGAAAATGCAAGTATTATTATTGATGATGAAACAGTCAAGAAGAACAAAGCAATCAGAAGAAAAGTAAATCCGGTAGATAACCTGGATCTGTTCTAAGAACAGCTCTTTCAGGCAGTAAAATACTTTTACATGCTTTGCAGCGTATTGTTTAAGAAGAGTCCCAAGATGATGATCAGAGAGATACCCGCAGATTTGGTATAGAGTTTATTGGCTGTAAGAAATACCAGTAATAGTGTTGCAATGATCATCGTAGCAATGTCGAACATATAGGCAGGTGCGTCAATAGGCATAGGATGTACCATTGCTGCAGCACCCAGTACGACAGTTGTATTGGCCATATTTGAGCCTATGATGTTACCAATGGCCATATCGACTTTGCCTTTGGTGGCAGCAGCAATACTCACTACCAGTTCAGGCATAGAGGTTCCCAAAGAGATCATTATAATACCAATGACCCATTCAGAGATACCAAAGTCTCTTGCAATCTCCGAAGCACTCTCCACAGTGAAGTGAGCCCCTATAATGACAAGTACAAAGCCGAGTATGAGTAGAGGTGCTACTTTGGTCCAGGAAAAGGTACTTTCGTCTATCTCTTCAATATCTTCCAGATTTGGGATGTTCTTGGCATCCTGAAGCAGGAAAAGAAGGTAGGCACCCATTAAAAGAAGCAGCAGTGATGCATCAAATCTCGATATAGTACCATCAAAGATCATCAATATAAAGACCAGTACAGGTACCAGTGCCCATGTACTGTCCTTGGCGAAGAAATCTCTGGCAGGGTTTATTTTGGTAGAGATGAGAAAGACTGTTGCAAGTACCAGTGTGATATTTAAAATATTGGAACCGATGACGTTGGAGATGGCTATATCTGCTTTACCGTTATAGCTCGCAGCAATCGATGCCGCCATTTCAGGCAGTGAAGTACCCAAAGCGATCAACGTGGCCCCTATGATAAACTCAGGTATCTTGAACTTCAGCGCAATACGCTCACTCTGATCGATGATCACATCTGCACCCCAGATAAGGACACCCATGGCAATGACAAAAATAACAAAATCCAAATTAAAACTCCTCTGTTCGTATGATTAGACTTGAAGGTAAAGCAAACTGTTCTATGATCTCTTTCTCTTTGGCTCTCATTTCACCTTTGTCTGTCTCATGGTCATAACCAAGAAGATGAAGCAGACCGTGAATAAAAAGTAAAGAGAATTCATCATTTATACTGTGACCCAATTCCTCAGATCTTGTTTGCACAAAGTCAGAGGATATTACTATGGAACCTAAAGGATGATGCTCCGATGCTATTCCCATGAACATAGTGTCCATAGGAAAAGAAAGTACATCGGTAGGCATGTTTTTATCTCTATGTATAGCATTGAGTTCTGCGATGGATGCATTATCTGTAAGAATTACTTCTATCTCTCTAGTGCTTAAAGAAAGAGCTATCTTTTCAAGTATATTTACATCTACGGGAAGTTCAGTTTGATTGTCCAAGTCTATGATATTCATGCCGAAGTTTACCCAAATCTTGGTAAAATAACAGTAAATAATATAAGAGGACAATAGTAACAATGAATAAAACAGCAGTATGTATCATCTCAGGTGGAATGGACAGTGCTTTGTCTGCAAAGATCGCAGAAGAAGAGGGATATGAGATCATTGCATTGCATTTTAACTATGGGCAAAGAACGCAGCAAAAAGAGTTGGAATGTTTTCGTCAGATCGCTGTAAATGTAAAGGCTTCAGAAATGTATGAAATAGACCTTCCCTTCTTTGAACAGATCGGTGCTTCTGCACTGACAGATAAAAGCATAGAAGTGCCGATAGATGGTTTGGAAGAGGGTGTTCCTGTCACTTATGTCCCTTTTAGGAATGGTATTTTCCTCTCTATAGCGGCTTCTGTTGCAGAGAAACATGCAGCAGATGCTCTATTTATCGGTGTAGTGGAGGAGGATAGTTCGGGCTATCCTGATTGTCGTGCCTCTTACATAGAGCAGATGCAAAAGGCCATTAATCTAGGTACCAAAGAGGAGACCCGTCTTACAATAAAAATGCCGCTTGTGGCTATGAAAAAATCTGAGATCGTACAAAAATCTTTGAACCTGAATGTGCCGCTGGAGAGTACATGGAGCTGCTATAAAGAGGAAGAAAAAGCCTGCGGGGTATGTGACTCCTGCAGGTTACGTCTGCGTGGGTTTGCACACGCAGGGGCAAAAGATCCTATTGCGTATCAATAGGACTCAGGTATTATGAACGTTTTTGAAATCCGTCTGCAATGAAGCCGAACTCATACTCGTGACCCGGGTATCTGGATACACCTTCAGATATAAATTGTCCTCTAGTAATTTGTCTGTCCCAGTAGCGGTACATTAACAATTGAAACCACTGCTTGTCTTCTGCTCTAATGGTCATTTTATTGTAGCTTGGGTCATTTCTGGTGCTTAGTGCCACTTCTGTCATTACAGGTTTGAACTGAGCCATTTTGGCTTCTGTAGGTGCCTGGTAGACCGGTTTTGGTTTAGTAGTTGTCATGGCATCCGTACAGCCTGTAAAAGTCAGTGCAGCGAGTAGTGTTGAGATTACGATGGTTTTTTTCATCATTTGGTCCTATTTTTATATGTTAGTGTGATTATATCAAAGTTTATTGATAAATTTACCTTTTTTTCTGTCTTTTTCTACTTTTTCATAAGAATCAAAGACAGCATTCATCACAATATATACCCCTTCCTCATTTAAAGAGTGCAGATATCCCAGGGCTGAAGCAAAATTGGCAGTGGCTTCTACAGGATCTACAGCATAGGGAACCATGGCACCGGTGAGAACAATACGCTTCTCCAGGTCTGCATCTGCCAGGTATTCTGCCGTAAATGACATGGTGTCAGTGCCATGTATAATGATAATATCACGATATTCGGACTGTGAAATAAGTGCGAGAAGCTCAAGTCTGTCATGACTGCTGAACTCCAAAGAGTCTTTCCCGATAATGTTCAATACTTCAAAATCACAAAGCCACTTAGCAGCAATATCTTCCAAAGCACTTGCACCCTTGTCAACAGCGAGCATACCCTGAAAAGGGTCATAGCGTTTGTTAAAAGTACCACCCGTGTTGATGATCAATATTTTTTTATGGTTTGACATGAACTATTCCTTGGTTTAGTTGCAGTATTTTACCTCAATGATGATAAAATACTGCAATTTAATTTTAGGAGTATGAATTATGGTAATGAAGGGTAAAAAAGGTGTTATTTTAGGTATCGCCAACAAAAAGTCGATCGCATACGGTATTGCAAAGGCCTGTCAGGAACAGGGTGCCGAGATGGCGATCACTTTTCTTAATGAAAGATTTGAGCAGAAACTGGCGCCCATAGCGGAAGATCTTGACTGTGGAGCCAGACTCTACCCCTGTGATGTCTCTAAATCAGAAGAGATCAAAGCACTCAAAGAGTCGCTTGAAAAAGATATGGGTCAGATCGATTTCATCGTACACTCTATTGCATTTGCTCCCAAAGAGGGCTTGAGCGGACGTTTTATGAATATTTCAAAAGAGGCGTTTGATGTGGCAATGGATATCTCAGTCTATTCTCTCATCGAGATAGTACGTGAGCTTAAGCCTATCCTCTCCTCTTCCTCTTCCGTGTTGACACTGAGTTATTACGGTGGAGAAAAATGGATACCAAACTACAACCTGATGGGCGTGGCAAAAGCGGCACTGGAAATGACGGTGAAGTATCTTGCTGAAGATCTTGGAAAAGACGGCATTCGTGTGAATGCTATTTCTGCGGGGCCTATTAAAACATTGGCTGCAGCGGGGATAGGTGACTTCTCCTTTATGCTTAAATGGAACAAAGCACATGCTCCTATGAAAGAAAATGTGAGTATCAACCAGGTAGGGAACTCAGGAATGTACCTGCTTTCAGACTTGAGTTCCGGTGTCACAGGAGAGATACATTATGTGGATGGCGGATACAACATCATGGGTATGCCTGCTGTGGAATTTGATGATGCCGGCAAACCGCATATTGCCTGGAACGGAGAGTCAAAATAAGCGAACGCTTATTTTAAATGATGAATGTTGAATGAAGGATAACCTTGCAACAAGATTCTGAAGCTTATGTAAAGAAAAAAGCCTTTTTTGAGAAAGTTTTAACAATTTATGGACGCAATGCTGTTATGGAAGCACTGGAAGATGAAGCTGTCAGCATCCATAAACTGCATCTCTCCAAGTCCAATAAAGATGCTTCGGTACTTGAAGATATGAAAGCCATCGCTCAAAAAAGAGAGATAGAAGTTGCCTATCATGACAAACAGTCTCTCTCACGTATTTCCAAAAATGCCAAACAGGACCAGGGTGTAGCGCTTGATATTGTGCTTGAACATTTTGGGGACGAAGAAGCGTTTAAAAAAGATCACTCGTCTTATCGTATTATTGCACTTGACGGTGTGACAAACCCTCAAAATCTTGGTATGATCATCCGTTCCTGCGCTGCTGGAAATATAGATGCAATCTTGCTTCCTACGAAAGGTGCAGCACAGATTTCTCCTCTGGTCATAAAAGCTTCTGTGGGTACACTTTTCAAAATGCCTATCATCAGAACATCCAATCTTAAAGAGACACTGAAAACGTTTAAGGATGAAGGTGCGGCTATTTATACGCTCTCTTCTCATGCACAACAGGATTACAAAAAAGAATCTTACGGAGACAAAACGATCTTTGTGCTGGGAAATGAAAGTGAAGGTGTGAGTAAAACAGTAGAAGCTATGTGTAATAAAAGTATTGCCATACCCATGAAAAGAGGGGTTGAATCGCTCAATGTAGCAGTGACCGCTTCTCTGCTTGCTTTTTTGTAATCTCCGTTAGAAGTATGTCAATTTGACATACTTTTTAAAATTTAGGTGTTTTTCTGATATGATTATGATAATTAGATATCAGGAAGAACCATGCCCTCTCAAACAACCATAAACTGCCCCAACTGCGGTACTGAAATAAATATCAATGAAGTACTCTCTTCAGAATTGGAAAAATCTCTTACACAGAAACATGCCCATGAGTTAGAAGAGAACCGCAGAAAATATAAAGAAGCGATGCAAGCGCTAAAAATGAAAGAGAGTGCTATGCAGGAAGCCAAAGAGAAGATCGACCAAGAGGTAAAGCGTGCAACACGGGAGCAGTTGAGAATAGAAAGAGAAAAACTTCAGGATGAGATCAAAAAAGAGTTGGTGGAGGAGCAGAGTGAATCGATGGCTTTACTGCAAAAGGAGTTGGAGGAGAAGTCAAAGCAGGTACAGGAACTCAATGCTTCCAAAGTGATGATAGAGAAATTGAAAAGAGACATGACAGAGCTTGAGTCCAAAGCCAAAGCGGATGCTCAGATAGCCCTAAACAAACAACTTGCTGAAGAGAAAGAGAAGTTGGAGAAACAAGCATCTGCGCTGAAAGCACAAGCCCTAAAAGAGGTCCGTGAAGCTACAGAACTTGAACTCAAAGCCAAAGATGAACAGATAGCCCAAATGGCAAAAAGCATAGAAGATGCCAAACGAAAATCAGAGCAGGGTTCCATGCAGGTGCAGGGTGAGTCTCTGGAGACCATCATAGAGACCTGGCTTGGATCGCAGTTTCCTTTTGACAGTATAGATGAGGTTAAAAAAGGTGCATTTGGTGCAGACTGTATCCAAACGGTGCATACAAGAGAGTTGCAAAACTGCGGTGTGATCTGTTATGAGTCAAAAAATACAAAATCATGGTCAGATGCCTGGATAACAAAACTCAAACAGGATATGCTCAAGGTCAATGCGGACTTGGGTGTGCTCGTAACTTCTGTACTGCCAAACGGTATGGAGCGCATGGGCTTTGTAGACGGTATCTGGGTCTGTAGTCTGGCTGAGTTCAAAGGTTCTGTTTCCCTGCTTCGTGAAAGTCTTATACGTGTACATAAAACTGTGCAAAAAGAGGAGAACAGATCTGACAAAATGTCTCTGCTCTACAACTACATGACTGGTAACGAATTTTCTATGCAGATGAAAGCCATAGTAGACGGTTTTATGAAGATGCAGGAGGAGTTGGAGAAAGAGAAACGCTCTTTGATGGCATCCTGGAAGCGGCGTGAAAAAACGATTGATGGTGTTTTACTCAATACCACTGAAATGTATGGTGCACTGCAAGGCATAGCAGGATCTTCATCGATTGTGCATATTGATGCTCTGGAGTTACCTGAGGAGATAGAGGAAGATGATGATGAGTAATATTGTTATTTATGAAGATGGAAATAATATTTTTGATCATAAAAAGGGACTGTCCTAATGAATAAGAGTCAGATAGAGCACTATTTTTTCTACTTGTCGGCGATCGTCGTGATCATTGCCGGTTTAAAAATGGCTTCTCAGGCTGCTGTGATCATTTTTCTTTCCATCTTCATTGCTTCCATTCTTACCCCTTTGATGGACTATATGCAAAAGATGAAGATACCCAAATTCATAGCCTTGGTCTTTGTGCTCTCTTTGGTGTTTGTATTGCTGTTTGGTATCTTCTATATTGTCAATACCTCTTTGGAATCTTTTATTGCCAATATCTCTTTTTATGAAGAGCGACTCAGAAGTATGGTGTTACAGAGTCTGGCTTGGCTTGACGGTTTGGGGGTACACTTGGAACCTAAAGCCATTTTGGAAGGTTTGAATTTTGGAGCACTGTTCAATATGACAGCTTCTACCGTAGGAAACATAAGTGTTTTTGTCTCCAAAATGCTCTTGGTTGTTATTGGTGTTGCTTTTTTACTGGTAGAGTCCAGAAATTTTGGAGCCAAAGTAGATATTATTTTTAAAAATGATGAACGATCCAAAAAGAATTTTGAACTTTTTGCACATACGATACAAAAATATTTCACGATCAAAACGTTTACCTCTTTGTTTACCGGTGCTTTGATCACAGGAACACTTTTGGCTTTTGAGATACCATACCCTTTCTTGTGGGGATTTTTGGGTTTTATGCTCAACTTCATCCCTGTTGTCGGTTCCATCATCGCTTCTGTTCCCGCACTGTTGTTGGCACTTATTCATCAGGATGTAAGTACTTTTGCCTGGTTGGCGCTGATCTATGTACTCATTAACAACCTGATATCCAATATTATTGAGCCAAATATCATGGGGGATGGTCTTGGACTCTCTCCTGCTATGATCTTCTTCTCTCTTATTTTCTGGGGATGGGTACTGGGTCCTGTAGGTATGTTTCTGGCTGTACCTCTGACCATGACGCTGAAGATAGCATTTGACTCCAACTCTCAAACAGCATGGATAGGTGTACTGCTCTCTAATTTGAAGAAGAGGGAAACTAAAGCCTAAGAAGTGTTCAACTTCTGATCTTCAAAAAGTTTTTGGTGCTGATGTCATCCCAGGGTTTGTTGAGTGTTGCAAAACTTTGATAACTTTCCAAAACCCGTTTGAAATCAGCAGATTTTTTGCTTTCATCTGCCAAAACATCATGCAGCGCTGTTTTGGCGGCTTCCATCATCTCTTTTGGGAATGTTTTGATCTGTACATTGGAAGGCAGTTCCTGCAAGGCTTTGGCATTTTTGTAACGGAACTCCTGCAGCATAGTGCCCGTCATCTCTTCCGCTGCTGCACTAATGATGGCTCTGTGTTCTTCAGAGAGTTTTTCCCAACGGGTTTTATTGAAGGTGATCTCCAAAATAGAACCCGGTTCATGCCAGCCGGTGTAGTAGTAGTCTGCGGCTTTGGCAAAACCCATCATAGAGTCAAGGGCAGGTCCGACCCATTCCGTAGCGTCAATGGTACCTCTCTCCAGTGCCGTGTAGATCTCTCCAGCAGGTAGTAAAATGGGGTTGACTCCCAGTTTTTTCATCACCTCTCCGCCAAGTCCGGGAATACGCATTTTAAGACCTTTAAGATCATCTAGTGACTTGATCTCTTTTTTGAACCATCCACCCATTTGGGGACCGGTTGTACCCCCTATGAGAGGGTAGAGGTTGAACTTTCCGTAGAGTTCACGCCAGAGTTCGTAGCCACCGCCGAACTTCAGCCAGGTGATCATCTCTTCAGAAGTGAGTCCAAGGGGCATACCTCCAAAGATGGAAAAAGAGGGGTTCTTGCCTTTCCAGTAGTAAACACCTGAGTGAAAAGCATCTATTTGTGCGGCAGAAGTGGCATCAAAAACCTGCATGGCAGGCACCAATATGTTTTTTGCAAATACTTTGATCTCCAGTGTGCCGCCACTGAGTTGGGCACAGCGCTTTGCAAAGGTATCTACACCTGTTCCCATAATGGGGAAGTGTGCAGGCCAGGAGGTAGCCAGTTTAAGTGTAACTTTTTTAGCTTTGTTGATGTTTGCAGAAGTACTTTGTGTTTTCTCTTCTGCTCTGTGGCAGGCGTTTAGTGCCAGTGCAGATGTACCAATGGCAGCAGCTGTTATAAAATTTCTTCTATTGATCATCACATAACCCTTGCATTAATTAATTTAATAGTAACATAAGAAAGATGATAATTAAGCCTTTGTACCAAGATAAAGAGTAAAAATGAGATGTAATATTTGTGATGAACCTACAATGATGTTTATGAATGAAAAGCAGCAAATGCTCTACTACCATTGCAGTAATTGTGAGTACATCTTTAAACATCCTTCGGTCTATAAAGAGATAAACGATCAGAAAGAGCGCTATGATCTGCATGAAAATGAAGATGACAATGAAGGGTACAGAGCCTATTTTAAACGTTTTCTTGACTTTGTACTTTCTTTGGTGCAAAAACCGAAAAATGCTTTGGATTTTGGCTGTGGAAAGAGCACACTGTTGGCAAGTATGCTGCAAGAAGAAGGGATAGACTGTGACTACTACGATCCCCTTTATCATCCGGATGGATTGGATGAAGATAAAAAATATGATCTCATCGTAAGCACAGAAGTGTTTGAGCACCTGCAGCAGCCAAAAGAGGTATTTGAAAGCCTTCTGAAGCGTTTGAACAGCGGAGGATACTTGGCGATACAGACTGAGTTCCATCCCAATGAGATGGGTCCGTTTATGCACTGGTATTACACGCAGGATCCTACGCATATTGTATTTTTTACAGTGGAGACCTTTGAAGTACTAAGTACACTTTGTCAATGCAGGCTTGTAGATGACAATGGAAAAAACATCGTTGTAATAAAGAAAAAGTAGGGGGGTCTATGATAAAAGCTATTAAAAAAGTATTTGTGAAAAATAAAGAAGAGGCACTGCCTTCAGATCCTCCGGGCGCACCTTTAAAAAAGTGTTGGTCGGAGAGTATTTCAGCTGTAAAAAAAAGGATGTAGACCAGGATTTTGCAGAGAAGTCAAAACAGGACAAGATCGATAAGATCAGACTGATGGAACTCAAACCGAAATTTGTACGTTTTTCCTATAGTGATGCAAAGCTGGTCTCAGCACATGTATCTTTTCAAAAAGAGGTCTTTGCACAAAAATGGAATATGGTACATGTGACTGACCTATCCTTTACTGTCAGGGCATCACACTTTGAAGAGTTTGAATTTATGGCTGAAGTGAGCTTGGAAAATGACTTTGAAGACCTCACTGATGTAAAGTATACAGGAGAAGAGCGTCGTAAAGGAAATCGCCCTTCATAAGAAAGATTTAAAAGAGTGAATACTCTTCCTTGATCGTATTTAAAATACTTTTATCTGCATTATAGATAAATGCATAGTTGAAGTGAATGTTTTTAAGCAGCTCCCGTACCTCTTCTTCATTGTTGAACCAATGAGGATGGTCTATGTGGGGAACTTTGGTCTTGGGTGGTGTCAGGACAATACTTTTTACCCACATGTTCGAGCGCATGACATACTCTCTGGCTTTGGTGATATCTGAAAGGTTGTCTGTAAAAATAGCTACCCTGTCCGAGTTGCTCGGTCTGGTACTTTTGAGTTTCAAGTCTATAAATACGGGTAAAAAGTGTTTGGTGTATTTGATCTTGTCTATGGAGTAAGGCAGTTCCTGTTGTTCACAGAAATCAACAGCGCGTAAGAGATACTCTAAATGGAAAGGGATCAATTCTTTCTCCTGATAGACAAAAGACCCTACTTTAAATGTGGTTCTAAAAAGTGTATCAGAGACAGGGTAACCGTCTACTTCTTTGTTCAGTTTCTGCACATCTGGCTTAATAAGCTGCATTAGTTCTTTGTCTGTACCGACAAAGAGAGAATCTGCCGAATTCAAGATCTGTTCAAAGGCTTTTCGCCAGTCATTTGCAATGAAAGAGATGTTGGTTTTATGTTCAAGTATCATTTTCAGGAAAGTCAGCTCATGTGCACTTAAAAGGTAAAAACTTGCCTCTTTTTTAATGACCACATAACGAATGAGTTTAAACGCGGCAAGCTGAATGTCCGATACTTTGATCCAGGCGATCTCATCATCATTTTTGACTATGTTCTCATCATCATAAACGATGGCGTAAGCACCGTTTTGGATAGCTTTGTCTATCTCCTCCTGGGAAGAAGAGAAAAAAAGATCCCCATGGTCAACTTTTGAAGGATATACAGTGGCAGCCTGAATGGCTTGTACTTTTGGTGTGTTTGTAAGTACACCTTCGGTCAGATTTATAATATCTTCAATTTTCATCTTTATCCTCTTAGCTTATCGGTGTGCCGACAGCTTTTGGCTTTTCGGGACGGATCATACACAGACCGTTTTCATCTTTGGCTGCAAGCAGCATACCTTCAGACTTATGACCCATCAGTTTGGCAGGTTTCAAGTTGGCTACAACACAAACCTGAGTGTTTAGCATCTCTTCTGCAGAGTACCACTCTTTGATACCTGCAACCACCTGTCTCGGACTTTCTTCACCCACATCCACCTGCAGCAGAAGAAGTTTTTTACTCTTAGGTACCTCTTCAGCTTTTACCACTGTACCTATTTTTAAAGAGGTCTGGAAGAACTGATCAATACCGATAAGCGCTATACCTTCCTCTTTGGTACTTTCTGGTTTTTTTACAGCTTGTTTTGGTGATTCTTTTTTATCAAGCGGTTCAACCTGCTGCAGAAGCGGCTCTTCCACACGTGGGAAAAGCGGTTCTATCTTTTCAAGTGTGAACAGTTCCAAAAGCGCTGTACCTTTTACCATGGCATTCCAGGAGTCATTGTTTATCTTGAAATGCAGTGCTGTAGCGATCTTGGTACAGACTTCAGGCATGACAGGGTAGAGCATGATGGAAACTTTGGCAAGAATAGCGGCAATGAGACCGTTGAGTGCCATGGCTTCTTCCTCTTTGCCTTCTTTCATCAGTGTCCAGGGCTGGTACTTGTCAATGGATTTGTTGGCAACAGCCAGTGGTCTCCAAAGTTCTTCAAGGTATCTGTGGATCTGCATATCAAACAGCAGTGGTTCGAGTTTGTCCAGTGAAGCATGTACTTCGTCCAGTTCAGTCTGATAATATTTGGCAACATTGCTAGAGTCTACTTTGCCTTCAAAATATTTTCCTGACATACCGATGAGACGGTTAAGCAGATTTCCAAGGTCATTTCCAAGGTCAGAGTTAATACGGTCTATAAGGGCCTTTTGCGAAAAGTCACCATCTCCGCCAAAAGGAACTTCTCTGAGCATGAAGTAACGGAAGTTGTCCAGTCCGTAAGCATTTGCCACTTCTCTGGGGTTCACTACATTTCCTTTTGATTTGGACATCTTTTCCCCGTCACGTGTCCACCAGCCGTGTGCTGCAATATGTTTCGGCAGAGGAAGCCCGAGACTCATAAGGAAAGCTGGCCAGTAGATAGCATGAAAACGTAAAATATCTTTACCTATGAGGTGTACACGTGCAGGCCAGAAGTCCATGTTTGCATCATCTTTTCCGTAACCCAGTGCTGTGACATAGTTCATCAGTGCATCGAGCCAGACATACATCACATGTTTCGGATCGTTGAGATCTTTTGGCAGTTTCACACCCCAGTCGAAAGAGGTTCTGGTAATGGAGAGGTCATTCAGTCCGCCTTCTACAAAACGGATCACTTCATTTCTTTTGCTTTTTGGAAGGATACAGTCGGGGTTTTCATTGTACCAGGCAAGCAGTTTTTCCTGATAGGCAGAGAGTTTGAAAAAGTAGCTCTCCTCTTCAACAATGGTCGTAGGCTTACCACATTCCGGACAGAATTCATCATCTACCAGTTGAGAAGCGGGAAAAAATGTTTCACAGGAGATACAGTAGTGTCCTTTATAGTGGTCTTTATAGACATCACCGTTCTTATGCATGATCGAAAAGGCTTTTTGCACACCGACCTTGTGGTCTTCATCGGTAGTTCTGATGAATTTATCATAAGAGATGTCAAACTCATCCCAGAGGTCTTTGAATGTTGCAGAGATCTCATCGGCATAGGCTTGTGTTGTTTTGCCTCTGGACTTTGCGGCTTCTTCTATTTTCTGACCGTGTTCATCGGTTCCGGTAAGAAAATAGGTATCGAGTCCGGACATACGTGAGTAACGTGCAAGGGTATCGGCAATAATGGTTGTATAGGCATGACCGATGTGGGCAATGTCGTTTACATAGTAGATAGGAGTAGTGATATATGCGTTTTTATGACAAGAGCTGGTTTTGGAAGAAGATGACATAGTAGACCTTTAACAAATGAGTTTTTGGTTTTACAGACAAGTGTAAAATTATAGAGAAGATTCTAGCTAAAAAGTGCTGTGTTATGGGTAATTTAAATTATGATATAATCCTTCTATAAATATAAAATGTACAAGTATTACATCATTTAATAAAAGCAAGGAAAAGAGACGTGGAACTCAATACGGTAGAAGAGATAGAGGCATTCTCTCAGAAAAATATCTATAGTGATGAAGAAAAAAAATACATTATTGAGCAGCTTAATGCCAAACGTCTTTCAGAAAATAAAGAAGAAAATCTTTCTAAACAGTATAAAAAGTACACTCCCGAAGAAAAAGACAATATCTTAAAAGAGCTTAACGACAAAAGACTTGAAAAACAGTTGTATGAAGAGATAGAAAAAAGACGGATACACAATAAAAAACTGTATACGTTTGATATGAGGGAATTTTATAAATTTTTACATATGGACAGAGAGTATTTTATAGAACTCAAAGACCTTGACTTGCTTTCAAACAGACCACAGATACTGACACTCTACTTCAGAACTTTTGGAGAAATAAAAAAAAGAGATTTTCTCATTAAAACAGAAATTTATTCTGACAGAATATTTATTTCAAATGATGTACTACGTGTATATTTTAAAGGCTATTCTTTAGAGAATGAAAGATAAATATGTATTACGTCTATATAGTAAAATGTGCGGATAACACTTTATATACAGGCATAGCTACAGCACTGGAAAGACGTATTGAAGAGCATAACGCTTCGCCCAAAGGTGCGAAATATACAAGAGTAAGGCGACCGGTGGAGCTGGTCTATACTGAAGAGTACCCCGACAGGAGCACTGCGTCAAAAAGAGAATATGAGATCAAGAAAAAAATGACACGCGAAGAGAAGTTGTTACTCATCGCTAAAAACAGATAGATGGAGTATCTATGAAAATAAACCTTATCATCATCGATAAAAAGAGTAAAGAGAAGCTTTATACAGGTCTTATTGAACATTATATTAAAATTGCCAAGCCTTTTGCAAAAGTAGAGGTCATAGAGATTTTTGACAAAGAGATTGCAAAAGCGCATGATATTTCTCCCCAAGCAGCACAAAGGTCATACAGCAAAGCCTTAAAAAAATATTTGAACTCGGGAATAAACATTGCTTTGGATCCCTCTTCAAAAGAGGTGGATTCCCACAGTTTTGCAAAACTGCTTAAGGATAGCGTGACTGTAAACTTCTTTATTGGCGGTGCATACGGCTTTGAGAGGGATTTTTTAAGCAAATGTAATTTTGCAATATCATTTGGTAAAATTACGCTTTCACATAAACTGGTGAAAGTTGTTTTATTGGAGCAGATATTCAGAGGGCTTACGATCAACAATAATCATCCATATCATAAATAGGAAGAATCAAAGAATGCTTACAAAACCACAGTTAGAAAACTTTCGTGAGAAATTAACAACAAGAAAAGTACAGATTGAAAAAAATCTTGCAGGCACAGCACTTGAGCTGGATGGAATGAGAGAGTTGGAGCTTAATGATGAAGGTGATTATGCGGCAACTTCTGCAAAAACCATCGTCGATAGTGCAATTTTGGTACAACAGCGTAAAGAATTAAACGAAATTGAACTTGCTTTAGATAAAATAAAACAAGGAACTTACGGGATCTGCGAAATGTGTGAAGAGCCTATAGGGCTGCCAAGACTTGAAGTGAAGAACTTTGCACGTTTTTGTATAGCATGCCGGGAGATCACTGAAAAAGAACAACAATAAAAAAGGATAGAAGATGAGATTGGGGTTATATATTTTTGCGGCAGTAACACTTATCGCTATGGTAGGTGCTTTTGCATATACAATGAATCCAAACAACTATATGGTGGAGTTAATGGGGATTAATTTCAATTTTCCTGTAGCGGTATGGATCGTGTTGCCTATGGTGGCTTTACTTGTATTTACAGTGATACATATGATCTTTTACGGTCTCAAAAGTTATTTTAAACTCAAAAAGTGGCATAGAGATGCCGCAACACTTGAAGATGCATTGTATTGGTCCATGGTGAATGAACCAAAAGAGCAAAAATATGCAACTGATGAAATTTCCACTGCTGCTACCCTTTTAAGCAAAGCCAATGTTCATGTTCTGGACTCAGTTGAGGGTATGAGCCCAAGATTGACAAAAACTTTTAACATCATCTCGAAAATTAAAAATGGAGAGTATGTAGATCTCAAAGAGAATAAAATGTCAAAAGTCTTTAGTGAAGGGAATCCTTTACTCATCCAAAACAGACTGAACCGTTTGGCAACAGACAGTAAATATGTTGAAGAGGTAATGAAGTCTTATAGCTCATTTTCCGACCCTGTACGTAAAAAAGCCCTAGAGCTTTTCGCAGCACAGGAGTCTTTCTTTAAAGCAAGAAAATATGCCAAAGTATTTGATGTAGAAAACTTTTTTGTCATGCTTAACAGAGTAGACAACAAGGAAGGCGTTGAGCTCAGTACAGAGATCCTCGATGATTTTGTTGCTGCCCTGAAGCTTACCTGTAACGACTTTACAAAAATTGCTTACATTACAAAAAAACAGTTTTCCCCGGATGAGAACCTTGCTTTGTTTAAAAAGTATCAAAATGAATATCCGCGTGCACAGCATGCCTACCTGTATCTTTTATTTGAATATGAACTGATGGATGAAGTGGCATCGTATCTTGATGAACATGATGAGAGAGAGTTCACTAAAGGCAGAGCACTGTTTGACCTTAAGAAAAGCCATAAAAACTACAAAATAGAAGACCTTATTGTCATTGGTGATATTTGTCTGTAGACATATTATAAAATGGCAACGATAGACTTCTCAACTCCTCTGTATGTACTGGCCCCGCTTGCGGGCTTTACAGACCTTCCTTTCCGTTCCGTTGTTAAAAAATTCGGTGTAGACCTGACGGTCAGTGAGATGATCTCTTCCAATGCACTCATACACAATTCTAAAAAAACATTTAAAATGCTGGAAAAAGCACCTTCTGAAGATCCGTACTCTATCCAAATAGCCGGCTCTGACCAGTCTGTCATACAAAGAGCCGTTGAGATACTGAACAGACAAGAGGGTGTAAGCTGTATTGACCTGAACTGCGGATGTCCTGCACCTAAAGTAGTGAACAACCTGCAAGGTTCATCACTGCTGACCGATCTGCCTAAAATGGCAGAGACCATCCGTACGATAAAAAAATACTCTAACAAAGAGTACACATCTGTAAAAATGCGTTTAGGATTTAATGAAAAAAATCATCTAGCACAGGCAAAACTTTGTGAAGACAACGGGGCAGACTTCATAGCAGTCCATGGAAGGACAAGAGCCGGACGATACAAAGCAGCTGTCGATTATGATGCCATTGCCGAGATCAAAGCAGCAGTCTCCATACCGGTTATTGCCAATGGAGATATTGATTCTCCCCAAAAAGCCCAATGGGTTCTTGAACATACCGGTGCAGACGGCATTATGATAGGCAGAGCGGCAGTGGGAAAGCCCTGGATCTTTAGACAGATCAAAGAGGGTATAGAAGAGGTGACCCCAGAGCTTATTAAAGAGGTGGTACTGGAACATTATGACCAGATGATCTCTTATTATGAAGAATATGGGGCTATTTTATTTCGAAAAAACCTGCACTCTTATTCTAAAGCAGGTTACCCGGGTGCTTCTGCTTTTAGAGATGAGATCAATAGGATGACAGATGTTGTTGAAATGAGAGAAGTCATAGAGGAGTTCTTTTCCCAGGAATTTATTGGAAAAGTTTGATATATGTCAAAGCTATTTTCAGAATTTATACTATAATCCATTAAATTTAAAATTATGAGGTGTCTATGTTTTTTGTATTGGTTAAAACTGTCCATATCTTTGCAGCATTTATCTATGGTGGCTTTCTGATCACTGACAATCTCTTTCTCAGCAAGATCAAAAAAACTTACAATGAAGAGGAGCATAAAGAGATACGTGAATCTTTTATGAAGTATGTACGTAAAGTGGTTCCCCCTTCACTACTGGTAGCTGTAATAACCGGGCTATACCTTATTAGCCAGGTATTTGGTCCCATAGGTGAAGATGGTTTGAGCAGATTCCAAATGCTGCTTTCTCTGAAAGCATTTCTTGGCATATGGCTGGGACTCAGAGGTGGATTGCAGGTCTATTTTGGTATTCAGCCTTTTGTCTTTAAAAGCCATGTCCTGCCTTTTGCTTTTGTCCTTACTATTATTTTTCTGTCTCAATTCATGTATATTTAACCATACACACAAAAAATAAGTTTCTTGCTGTAGAATACACAGATTGTAATTTTAAAGGATCAGAATTAAAAATTTTTCAATCGTTTTTATGGCACTGTTCTTACTTATAGGTATGGGGAAGGGTATGGCAAGTACATCGAACAATCAGGTATTTAGCACGGACAATACAGAGGGCAAGATCAATGCTAAAAGCATAGAGAAAGCCTTTAATGAAAGCGGAATGGCGGTCCTTACGCACCCCTTTACAGTGGCACTCTACAAAAAAAGGGAGACGATATGGTACATATAAGATACCCTTCCATCGATAACTGGATCGAAGATCTTGCTATTGTTGACAAAGAGGTCATCGCGGAGGTTAAAAAAACCCAGGCGATGATCGTAGGGGTGCTGGAAGAATTAACAGAATAGTCTGTATATGTCTGAAGTATGGTATAATTCTAAATTAATTTTTGGAGTGTAGTGTATGTTTATGGAACTTTCACTTGTTGGTATCTTTATAGGGACCATGGCAGGTTTTTTTGGTATAGGCGGAGGGATGATCCTTGTGCCTGTACTACTTGTTATGGGTTTTGGGATCAAAGATGCCATAGGTATCTCTATTATCCAAATGGTATTCTCCTCTATTTTCGGCTCTTATTTGAACCATAAAAAGGGTTCGCTCATTGTAGGTGAGGGGATCTTTGTGGGGCTTGGCGGTTTTCTTGGCGGCTTTATCGGCGGCAAGGTCACTCATTTGGTTTCCGATAACGTGTTACAGACTCTTTTTCTGGGCTTACTCTTCTTTGCTATGTTCAGACTCTACTTTTCACAAAATCACAGTGATGAGAGCCAAACAAAAACACTCAACAAAGGGCTGCTTTTTTTCATTGGACTGATCATCGGTATTTTCTCCATTACACTGGGTGTAGGCGGTTCTATTATCCTTACTCCTATCTTGGTGGGCATGTTGCACTATCCCATTAAAAAGGCAATTTCAGCAGGTCTTTTCTTTGTGGTATTCTCCTCTGTAGCAGGGATGGTGAGCCGTCTCTCTACGGGAACCATTGATTTTGAAAACGGTCTTGTCGTGGCGATAGCATCATTGATCGGTGTTGCTTTTGGTATATGGCTCAAAGAACATGTTACATCTAAAAATCATAAAATACTGCTGATGCTATTGTATGTGTTCACTACAAGTATGCTCATCAAAAAGATGTGGTTTTGATAAAATTAGAAATTAGAAATTTGGAGCATTATGGCTGTTAAAAAAGATATGATACATGTGTATGGGGCAAAAGAGAATAATTTAAAAAATATTGATATCTCCATCCCGAAAAATAAACTGGTGGTCATTACCGGTATTTCGGGTTCAGGTAAGTCAACACTGGCCTTTTCTACCTTGTATGCGGAAGGACAGAGACGTTACATCGAGTCACTCTCATCGTATGCACGGCAGTTTTTGGGACGTGTGGGTAAACCGGATGTGGACAAAATAGAAGGCTTGACCCCTGCCATTGCCATAGATCAGAAGACCACATCAAAAAACCCCCGTTCTACGGTAGGAACCATTACTGAGATCTATGATTACCTCAGATTGCTTTTTGCCCGTGTGGGTGAACAGCACTGTCATGAGTGCGGTAAACCCATCTCTTCCATGTCTGCATCAGACATCATAGAAGAGGTACTGCGCTTGCCCAATGGTGCAAAACTTGTCATTATGGCACCGCTTGTAAAAGAGAAGAAGGGTACCTTTACCGATATGCTGGAGTCGCTTCGCCACAAAGGTTATATTCGTGCCATGATAGACGGTGTGATGGTGCGTCTGGATGATGAGATCGAGCTTTCAAAAACCAAAAAACATACCATTAAAGTGGTTATCGACCGTGTTGTTGTAAAAGAGGAGAGTCGTGACCGCATCGGTCAGGATGTGGAGAAGGCACTTAAAGAGTCTTATGGTGAACTTGAAATCGAAGTGCTGAATTATGAAGAGGTAAACTTTGAACGTCAGCATATGCACTACTCTGAACACTTGGCATGTTTTGACTGTAAACTCTCTTTTGAACCGCTTGAACCGGTAAGCTTTTCATTTAACTCACCCAAAGGTGCCTGCCCGGCCTGTGACGGACTTGGGATACGTTATGCCATAGACCTTAAAAAAGTGATAGACCCTGAACTCTGTGTAGACAAGGGTGCAGTGAAGATCATGTATGGTTTTAATAAAAGTTACTATACCAAATTTCTGAATGCCTTTTGTCTACAGAATGACATAGACATTAAAGTACCCTACGGTGAGTTGCCGTCTCACCAGCAAAAAGCCATCCTTTATGGAAATGGAGGGTCAGTTGACTTTACCTGGAAACGTCATAAACTGAACCGTGAATGGCCCGGTGTTGTGAAGTTTGCACATGATATGTTCAAAGATGAGAAAGATCTTTCAGAATATATGACTGAAAAAGTCTGTGACAAGTGTGAGGGGCATAGACTCAGACCACGTTCTCTGGCGGTGAAGATAGAAGGGAAAAATATCGCAGACATCATTGATATGCCTATTGAAAAATCCTATGCTTATTTTGCAGATAAGAATAGTTTTTCGCATTTAACAGAACAACAAAAGATGATTGCTGAGTCGATTTTAAAAGAGTTGTATGAAAGACTTTTCTTTTTACACGATGTAGGTCTGGGGTACATTACACTCAACAGAGATGCCCGGTCTATTTCGGGTGGTGAAGCGCAGCGTATACGTATTGCCTCACAGATAGGTTCGGGGCTTACCGGTGTGATGTATGTGCTGGATGAACCAAGCATTGGACTGCATGAACGCGATACTCTGAAGCTTATACGTACACTCAATTCGCTTAAAGAGAAGGGGAACTCTGTCATCGTTGTTGAGCATGACAAAGAGACCATCTTGGCTGCAGATTATATTGTAGATATCGGTCCGGGAGCAGGTGACTTTGGCGGAAAGATCGTTTTTGCAGGAGATGCCAAAAAACTTGAAAAATCCAAAACACTGACAGCAGATTATTTGTATGGGAAAAAAGATATTTCCTATTCGCATGACAATGCCCAAAAAGAGTGGATAGAGATCAAAAATGTGACCATTAACAATATTGAAAACCTGGATGCAAAGATACCACTTAGGAATTTTGTATGTATCACCGGGGTGAGTGGAAGTGGAAAGAGTTCACTGATCCTTCAAACACTCTTGCCTGTAGCCAGAGAGTTACTGAACCGTGCCAAAAAAGTAAATAAAGTAGATGGTGTAGAGATCACAGGACTTGAAAAACTTGACAAGGTCATCTATCTGGACCAAAGTCCCATCGGAAGAACACCGCGTTCCAACCCGGCGACCTACACGGGGATCATGGATGAGATACGTAAACTGTTTGCACAGACCAAAGAGGCAGAGCTTCGCGGGTACAAGATAGGGCGTTTTTCATTTAACGTCAAAGGCGGACGATGTGAGAAGTGCCAGGGAGACGGACAGATCAAAATAGAAATGCACTTCCTTCCTGATGTCCTAGTCTCCTGTGATGCCTGTGACGGCACACGGTACAATACACAGACCAGAGAAGTATTATACAAAGGAAAATCCATAGCCGATGTACTGGCTATGTCTGTGGGAGAGGCTCTGGCATTCTTTAAAGCCATCCCGGCCATTGCCATTAAACTGAAAACACTGACCGACGTGGGACTCGACTACATCACGTTGGGGCAGAATGCCACGACGCTTTCAGGCGGTGAAGCACAGCGTATCAAATTGAGTAAAGAGCTTAGCCGTAAAGATACAGGGCAAACCCTTTATATTCTTGATGAACCGACTACAGGCTTACATTTTGCAGATGTGGACAGGTTAACAGGGGTATTGCATCACTTGGTAGAATTAGGAAACTCTGTGGTAGTGATAGAACACAATCTCGATATGGTCAAAAATGCTGATTATATCATCGATATGGGACCTGAAGGCGGTAATAAAGGGGGAGAGATTATTGCCACAGGATCACCTGAAAAATTGGCGAAAGAGTTTAAAAAGACAGGTTCTTATACGGGGGAGTACCTTTCTAAAGAGTTAAAGTAGAAAAACCCTAAGTTTATGGTCTTGTAAAGTGTTGATTTCTTCCTTTTTTACTGTTTTGTATAGAGAAGGTGATAGCACTTTTAATAATCAACAAGAGTATCAAAGTGGCAATGATCTCATAACCGATCGCCCAGGTCAAGATGAATGAGGATTCATCATTGAGTGACAAAAAGAGTTCCGCTTTCCCCTCTGCCACATAAAAGAAGAGAAAAAGCAGACCTGCAATGTAGGGCAGTGCTACAAAATAGATGGCTAAAAATACCTTTTCAAAACCTGCAGGAAAAAATAGAGGCGTTTCTGTAAGATCTACCTCTTGCTTTGCAAAACTGTTGGCTTTTTTGATAGTAAATCCTTTTTTCATAAAAATAATATATAGTGTATAATAGCAGAACTTAATAACCAATGAATTCTTTGGAGCAAGATCTATATTTGGTCTGTTTTATGGGCTAAGCTCTAACAGAGAATTGGTTAGAATAGTGCCATATTAAATTAACATACAGGTCTTTTCATTGAAAACTATAACTGTCATCGATACATTCGGCTTCTTCTTTCGCTCTTATTTTGCTCTTCCTCCTCTACGTAACTCAGAAGGCTTTCCTACCGGACTTTTGACAGGTTTTGTAAACCTGGTAGACTCTTTGCACCGTGATCACTCTACGGATTATCTGGTCTTTGCACTGGATGCCAAAGGAAAAACATTTCGTAATGATATTTACCCTGAGTACAAAGCCAACCGTGATCCTGCACCTGAAGACCTTACAAAACAACTCCCTGTTGCCATAGAGTGGATAGAACAGATGGGGTTTGCAAACTTGTCACGTGAAGGTTTTGAAGCGGATGATGTGATTACCACAGTAGCAAAATTTGCTAAAGAGAAAGGTTTGAAAGTAAGAGTGGTATCGCACGATAAAGACCTATATCAGATGCTTGAAGACGGTAAAGTAGAGATGTATGACTCTATTAAGCGTCAGGTGGTCAATGAGCAGAGTTGTATTGAGAAGTTTGGTGTGCATCCAAGAGATTTCATTGACTTTCAGGCGATTTTGGGAGATCCTTCAGACAATGTACCCGGTGTCAAAGGTATAGGCAAGGTAGGTGCGAGTAAACTTATCAACCAGTACCATACGCTTGAAGCTATTTATAATGACTTGGAGAATTGCGGTACGCCTCGCATTCAGAAGCTGCTTGAAGAGAGCAGAGAGCAAGCATTTTTGTCCCGTGAACTGGTCACTATGAGAACAGATGTGTTTAAGGACCTTGATCTTGAGAGCTTTGTATTTGAAGATAAGAACTATCTCTCCTGTCTCATAGAAGAGTTTGAACATTATGAGATGAAACGGGCACTTGCAAAAGCGAAAGTTGGCATGGAAAAGGAGGCATGTGAAGTGATGAAGAAACCTGCAGCTGAAAAACCTGCTTTTGAATTTGAAGCGATCACCCTGGACAGCAAAGAGAAGCTAAACGCTGTCATCTCTGAGATCGATGCAGATGCTATAGTAGCTTTTGATACTGAGACCACAGGATTGGATACCAAAAAAGAGAAAATGGTCGGGTTCTCTTTTTGTCTGTCTACGGATAAAGCCTATTATGTGCCTATAGGACATAGCTATCTGGGAGTAGAAGATCAGGTAAATATGGAAGATGCTAAGGCTGCACTGAAAACACTGTTAAAACATAAAATCGTGGGTCAAAACCTGAAATTTGATTTATCTCTGCTCTATAACCAGTATGATTTTCAAGCAGTGGAACCTTTTGCCGACACAATGATCATGGCGTGGCTCTCTGATCCGGGTTCCAAGGTGGGACTGGATGCCTTGGCAAAGAAGTTTTTCAAGTATGAGATGAAGCCATTCAAAGAGATGGTCAAAAAAGGTGAGAATTTCTCCAATGTTTCCATCGGAGATGCTACGTTTTATGCAGCAGAAGATGCCTGGATGACCTTTATGCTTTACGGCGCTATCAAAAAGAAAATGGAACTCTCCTCTTTGACCCATTTGCTCAAAGAGGCTAAAAATGTAGAGTATCCTTTTATCAATGTACTGATCAGTATGGAGCGTCTGGGCATCAAGGTCGATCAGGAAAAACTGCTTGCTTTGCAGAAAACACTCAGTAGGGATCTTCATACTTTAACAGAAGAGATCTATGCACTCTCAGGTTCTGAATTTAACATCAAGTCCACACAGCAACTCGGCGTGGTACTCTTTCAGCAGATAGGGCTTAAAGGCGGGAAAAAGACCAAAACAGGGTACAGCACCAATGAAGCGGTATTGCAGTCACTCAAAGGGGAACACCCTGTGATTGAGAAGATCCTTGCATACCGTGAATATCAGAAGATACTCTCCACCTATGTGGACCCTTTGCTGAAACTTGCCAAGCAAGATGACAACAGCCGCATCTATACCTCTTTTGTACAGACCGGAACAGCCACAGGCCGTCTCTCCTCTCGTGATCCGAATTTGCAGAATATCCCTGTGCGTTCTGCTTTGGGACGTTCTGTCAGAGAAGCTTTTGTTGCCAAAGAGGGTTACAAACTGGTCTCTATTGACTACTCGCAGATCGAGCTGCGTCTGCTTGCACACTTCTCCCAGGATGCTGCGCTGCTTGAAGCCTTTCAAAACGGCGTAGATATTCACCTGGCAACGTCCACTATTTTGTTTGGAGAAGAAGAAGCCAAAGCAAAAAGGTCTTTTGCCAAATCGGTGAATTTTGGATTGTTGTATGGAATGGGTCCCAAAAAACTCTCAGATGAGTTGGGCATTTCCACTTCAGAGGCCAAAGAGATCATAACAAACTATTTTGCATCCT
>DQSX01000169.1 GCA_015663065.1 Sulfurovum sp. | reverse complement strand
GTCTGCACAGGAGATGAATGGTGAGTGTCTGTCGATAAGGTCTTTTTTCGCTTCTCTATCTACTTCTGAGATATCTACGTATTTGTTGATTTTTGGCATTTTGTATCCTTTTGTATTTGTTTTGTAGGACGATTGTAGCACAACTTTATTAATGAAAAGTAAGGATTTTGATTAAATAGGAGTTTTTTAGTCTTATTTATAAAATGTGTAACATTTTTGCAGGTCAGGATGAGGGCATCCTGACCTACGGCTAATTATGCGGTAGCTTCTGTTTGTAAATGTGTTGCTTTTTGAACGTGGAAATTAAGTCCTATTTCTTTTTCTGTACATCCAAGGGCAAGTGCGACCATTTGTGGCATATGTAGTACTGGAAGCTCTACATCACGTCCCATGACTTTGGCTACACTGTCTTGATAGGTATCCATTTTAAGGTGACAGAGGGGACATGGTGTTACCATCATGTCTGCATCGTTGTCAATGGCGTCGAGCAGGGCATTTCCTGTCAGTACTTCAGAGGTATGGTTCGCCTGAAGTTCAACATGGAAACCACAACACTTATTTTTATGGTCATAATTGACCGGATGTCCTTCAAGTGCATCGATGAGAGAGTCAAGTGACGTAGGGTTGTATGGGTTTTCTCCATTGTTGCTTCCGTGGTGCAACTCTGACGGTCTGATATTATGACAGCCGTAAAATGGTGCAATGTTCAAGTGTGAAAGAGGTACTTCAACTTTCTCTTTGATGTTCTCAAGTCCATACTCATCGATGAGTGTATAGAGGAAATGTTTGATCTCGGAAGTCCCTTTGTACTCAAGGCCGACTTCTGCCAGTTTTTCATTGACACGTGCTTTGAGTTCTGGGTCAGTGTCCAGAGCATGTTTTGTCATAGCCGAGTTCAACTGACAGGTGTTACAGATGGTGATCATGGTAAGACCCAGTTTTTCTGCATAGCAGATGTTTCTTGCATTCAGTACATGTGCAAGGAATTCATCAAAATCTTGAAGGTGGGAAGCCCCGCAACAAGAGGCCTCTTCCAATATAGTGATCTTGATCCCTAATTTGTCAGCTACTGCAAGTGTAGATGAAAGTAGTTCCGGTGTAGATTGTTTTGCTGTACAACCTGTAAACAGTGCATAATGTAATTGGCTCATCTTTTCTCCTTACAGCTTGTTTGTCATTGAAATTTCAATGAGTTTTTGAACTTCGTCAAGATTTTTAATCTTAGGCATATTGTCAATGAACGGAATACCGTCCTGCCAGTGGATCTTTCCTGCTTTCATCATCTTGGCAGCAGTGGTCAAGTGTTTGTACATACCAAGATAACCCTCGGAGTAGACAACAATGTCTGCTTCGTCAAGGAAACCGTGTTTTTTGATGCTTCGGACAAAACCTTCTGCGTGTCTCGTGGCTACATTACTCACAGCAACACCTTGTTCAAACTGCATATTGTGAAGTTTTGTGATCTTCTCAATAGGGTTGATCTCTTTAGGACAGGCTTCTGCACATTCAAAACACTTCACACAGTCCCAGACACCTACACCCGGTTCAGAAGTAAGTTTGAGTCTCTCTTCTGCAGCTTCATCTCTTGTATCTACAGTAAATCTGTAGGCAGCATTGAGTGCTGCGGGTCCAAGGTAGTCAGGGTTTGCTTCAAGTGCAGGACAGGAGTAGTGACAGGCTCCACATTGGATACAGAGGTCAGAGTCAAGGAATTTGTCAAACTCTGCGATGCTCTGCTTGCTTTCATGTTCAGGGTGTGGATCTACATCGGCAACTACAAACGGTTTCACCGCTGCATGTTTGTCCCAGAAATCTTTTTTGTCGATGATCATATCTTTTACTGCACGTTTTGTGCTTGAAGGCTCAAAAACCAGTTCATTGTTAAAGAGGTCTAAAAGCTCCATAGCATTTTGCTTACAGGCAAGTGTGGCCTTTCCATTTACTTTAATGGCACAGGCACCACAAATACCGTGGCGGCATGAACGTCTGTATGAAAAAGAGCCGTCATGTTCCCATTTGATCCTGTTTAGAAGGTCAAGGATCAACTCATCTTTTCCTACTTCCATCTTATACTGCTTGTAGTATGGAAGGTAGTCGGTCTCAGCATTGAATCTGAATGCTTTTATTGTTACTTTTCTAGTATTACTGCTCATCATGACCTCCTTAATATGTTCTTTCTTTTGGCTCAAACTTACCAAGTACAACATCTCCCCACTCAAGTGAAATGTTGAAATCTTTATCCATGTAAGCATATGTATGTTTCAAGAACTTCTCATCATCTCTGGTCGGGAAGTCTTCTCTGTAGTGTCCGCCACGGCTCTCTTCTCTGTTAAGCGCACCGACAACGATGAACTTTGAGAACTCCAACATGTGACCCAGCTCAATGGCTTCCTGAAGGTCAGTGTTGAATGTTTTTGACTTGTCATCAATACGGATATTCTTAAATCTCTTTAAAAGTTTATCGATGAGTTTGATCTGTCTTTCCAGTGACTCTTTGGTTCTAAATACACCGGCATCTGCTGTCATACCTATCTGCAACTCTTCTCTGAGTTTAGGTACAGACTCTGAACCGTTAGAGGATTTGAGTTTATCCATTTCTGCCAACATTGTATCGGCATCTGAAACGTTTGCTTTTCTCAGTTCTATACCTTCATCAAGCGTTTTTACCATGTTCTCACCGGCATGACGCCCAAAAAGAAGTGCTTCGAGTACAGAGTTGGCACCCAGTCTGTTCGCACCGTGTACGGAGACACAGGAACACTCACCCGCAGCATAGAAACCTTCTACCAGCTCTGTAGGCGATTTACGTACCTGACAGTTGATGTTCGTAGGGATCCCACCCATAGAGTAGTGTGCTGTTGCAGAGATGTGGATAGGCTCTTTAAGCATATCCTGTCCCTGGAACGCAATGGCAAGTTCACGAAGTTCCGGAAGACGTGTCAGGATGATCTCGGGGTCAAGGTGTGTGAGGTCAATATTGACTGACTGACCGTCTTTACCGACACCTTTACCCTGACGCACCTCTTCCATAATAGCACGTGATACAACATCACGTGAAGCAAGTTCCATGGCATTTGGTGCATATTTGGACATAAATCTCTCACCCTCAGAGTTAAAGAGACGACCCCCTTCACCACGTGCTGCTTCAGAGATGAGTACACCCGATCCGCCAAGTCCGCTTGGGTGGAACTGTACAAACTCCATATCTTCAAGGGGAAGTCCGTGACGTGCAACAATGGAGAGTGAATCTCCTGTATTGGCATGGGCGTTGGAGTTGAATCTGTAGGCTCTACCGTGACCACCTGTAGCAAACATGGTCACTTTTGCATTGAAGATCGCAGGTTCAGAGTTTCTAATGTCATAGGCAGCCACACCGGAGACTTTTCCGTCTTTGTAAATGAGGTCCGCAGCATACCACTCATCGAAGATCTCAACACCAGCACGGAATGCCTGCTCGTAGATCGCCTGAAGCAGTGCCAGTCCTGTTCTGTCTTTCGCATAACAGGCTCTGGGTTTGGATTGTCCGCCAAAAGGACGAATAGCGATATCTCCCTCTTCATCTCTTGAAAAAACACACCCCATTCTTTCCGCCCAGCGAATGGTTTCGGGTGCTTTACTGCACATAAGCTCAACACAATCCTGGTCAGCAAGGTAGTCAGAACCTTTGACCGTATCGAATTCGTGCAGTTCTGTGGAGTCTTCATCACCAAGTGCAGCGTTGATCCCGCCCTGTGCAGCGCCTGAATGAGATCTTAGTGGGTGAAGTTTTGTAATGACGGCAGTTTTCTTTCCTGCTTCTGTGAGCTCTTTGGCAGCAGCCAAACCAGCCAAACCAGAACCGACAATGACCGCGTCATATTCGTAGATTTTAACATCTGAAGGTTTATTCATAATATCTATGTCCTTTGTTTACAATATACCTTTATTATAGCTTCAGTTTAATTTCAATTTGATTAATGGCTTGGAGATAGAGAGAGGAACGAGGGGGAGGGTTACACTTTTCTACTCTTTTAAATAAGAGTAAAAAAGTCTGTTTTAAGCAACTTCTTCTTTGCTGCAAAGTGCTGTAAATGCTTTATAGGAAATAAGCGGCAAAGGTATTTCTCTGCCGATACGTTTTTGTATAGAGGCAAAATGTTTTGTGAACATTTCCATATCTTTGCTTTTGGCTACCACCAGAAGTTCCGCTCCAGAATCTAAAGCGTCAAGAAGCGTCGTTGCTGCTTTTAAATATGCAAGGTTATCTTGTTTGCCCAGCAGTGAACATCCTGCCAGTTTTTTGGCTCTTTGAAAATGAATGACCTTTGCGCCATTTTCTGTGATCTTTTCATTGATCTCATCTAAAAGACCGGAGTCTCCGGCATAACAGGCAACCTGTAGACCGTCTATAGAGTCTTTTTCAAAAGGGTAAAGCGCTTTTTGTGAGAATTTTTCTGTCACTTTATCCAGGAAAGTATTGGAAGAAGGACGGGTAAGCAAGTCATTGAGTGCATCGATCTCTTTGGTATGGAATTCTGCATTAAACAGATTGTTCTCATATTCACAGGCGGCAAGTCCGTCATAAGGATCAGAGATCGCTTCAAGGATTGCTTCTTTATGTTCTGAATTGTTTGTGATCATTCTGTGTGCAAGTAAAAGTACAGCATCTCCGATATAGTCATGGGAAAACTTAAATGTTTCAGAAGCATAGTGCAGGGCATAGAGTGATTGATAATAGGCCTCATCTTCCGCAGTAGCGTAGGGTGCAAGCAGTGCATAGCTCTGCATGAAGTCGTTATCATTGATGATGAGACAATGGTTGGAACGGTAAGAGAGAGCCGGGTCTATCTGCAGTTGTGTACCAAGTTTCCCAACAACAGCAGCAACCGTCTCTGTACCTTCAACCATAAGGTCATTGATCTTGAAGATTAGCTTTTCTGTGGGGTAGGCAAAGTCTTCATTTTGTTTTTGAATTTCAGCCAACATAGCTTCTACGGTATCGTCTGCAGAAAGTGTCATTGTGAAATTTTTATAATAGGGAAGATAATCTGTTTTAGCATTAAAGAAAAAAGCGCTTACATCAAGTGTATGTTGCATAGGTGTATCCTTAGTAAGTTTTATAATTACATTGATTATAGCTTGTATAACTTCTAAAATCTGTGGATTGGCTTTGTAAATCTAAAATTGATGAATCTATGTTACAATTTTGCCAATATAAGAGGTTGGTGAATCAAATGATGGATAAAGAACATTACCTTATTAGTAGACTGAATTCAGAACATATAGGGGATGATGCCGCAGTCATAGGTAATACGCTATACAGTATGGATGCCTTTTTTGAGGATGTGCATTTTAAACGTGAGTGGATGACTTTGGCGCAAATAGGGCGAAAAGCGATGCTCATCAACCTCTCCGATGCCATTGCAATGAATGCCAGACCACAGTATGCTTTGGTCACAGTCTCTCTACCTCCAGACCTTAGCAATACAGATATAGATGCACTGACGCAAAGTATGGAAACTACTGCCAAAACCTATGGCTGTGAGATCATAGGGGGCGATACGGTAGGGGGCGAGAAACTGAACCTCTCTATTACGATCATTTCAAAAAGTGAAAATCCTCTTTTGAGAACCGGTCTGAAAGAGGGTGATCTACTTGCATATACAGGTACACTAGGTGAGAGTAAAAGAGATCTCGATGCACTTTTCAGAGGTGAAAAAATTGATGAAAAATCACGCTTTTTTGAACCAGAGTTACGCGCAGAATTTATAGAGAGATCCAGACCTTTTTTACGGGTGGGTATGGATATCTCCGATGGGCTTTACTGTGACACGAACAAGCTTTTAGATATTAATAAATATGGTTTCAATATATTAAAAACTATCAACGACGAAATAGGCTTTTCAGGGGAAGAGTATGAAATGCTCATTGGCTTTAAAAAAGAGGATTTAGAAGCCATTGAAAGTATTGCAAATACGTTAAATTTACCTTTGACTACTTTTGCTGAAGTGGCTGAAAATGAAGAAAGATTTCCCTGTAAAAGTCACCATTTTTCGTAGGTTTTACGGGACCAAAACTACGAAAAACAGAGCACTAAGATCATTGCTTCGTGCAGGGTACGTTAGATACGTTTCTATGTGCCAGATCTCTTGGATACTCCCGCTCTTCACACAAAACCTCTCCATACTTTGTGATAGTATTATCATCTAAAGATTTTAGTACTTTTATCTCTCTTTTTCCTTTTACAGATGGCTCAAGATAGCCAAGATCAATGAGCTGCTGCGTAATGGCATCTATCATGTCCAGTGATGAAGAGACTTTGACGATCTCACATCGGGCATAACGTTTGGTGGGGAAAGATACCTCTGCTACACGCAACGTCGGGTCGGAACCGGGGATCTGCTGTGCACCAAAGAGTGGTTTGGACCCTACTGTTGCTTCTGAAAATTCAGGGATGAATTGTGAAAGGTGTGTAATGGCACTTCGTGTACGCTCATTGATCTCTTCTTCAGACCAGGATCTCTCGATCTTTGTCATGAAATTCTGTTTTAAGTGTGGTTGGCAGCTCACTACAGAGTTTGCCACCAAACCATCTTCATAAAGTGTGATCTCTTTGGTCATACCGTGAAGTTGAAAATAACCGCCGGGGTAGGGTGTGAACTGCCCCATGCCGCGTGGTGTGCCTCTCTCTCCGTGAAAGATGACTTCCGGCCACAGTGTGTCGGCATTGTTATCCCATTTTGAAATATAGGCAGCTTTGAACTCCACCATACTTTTACATTCTACTCCAACGAGATCATCGATCTTGCCGGACCTGAAACCTGCAGCATTTATGAGGTAATCAAAGTGTTCTTCTTTGGTCTCATCATTTTGTACATAAGTGACGTTCCATCCACCCACGCTCCACTCTTCCTGAATATTGGAGACAACAGTCTCTGTACGCAGTGTGACATTTTTACTTTCTTTGAGTGCCAGTGTCACACCTGAAGCCAAACGAAAAAGGTTTAAACCATATTCTTGTACCAGTATGAGTGGGAATTGTACTTTATCAAGGTCAATGTTCTGCGCCACAGGGATCATCCACTCATCTGCAACTTCCGGTTTTTTGACAAGCGTTTTCTTTTTGAGTATTTCAAGTTCTTCACGTGAATAGAGCTTATAGTATGCAGAGCTCTCACCCAATACTTTATTGGCTGGATCTTCATGAATAAGTTGTCTGTATTGCTCTGTCAACATTTCCAATCTTGGTAGAAGTGCTTCAGGTGTGCCGGGATCTGTAGTGGGTAACACGATCACGGTAGGACGGTAATCGACAATAAAAGGGTAAAAACGCAGAAAATCAATAGACTGTTTGAGCAGTTTTACACACTGTTCGTCTGAAATTTCACGATAAAGATTGCCTCCGGCATGCAAATGGCAAAACGGCGGTCCATTGACAATGGAACGCTCCTTTTCAAATAGTGTCACTTCTAAACCAATATTTGCAAAATAGAGTGCAGCAGAACTCCCTGAAACACCTGCGCCAACAATGGCTATCTTCACCTTTTTATCTCTCATTTTTTCCTCTCATGGGGTGTTTCTTTTCATACATCAAACGTCATTACAGGTATTTTAAGAGTGCTGCAAAGTCATCAATAACAAAGGTAGGGTGGTACACCCTAATATCTTCACCGTAATTATACCCGTATGTAACGCCTACTGAGTCCATAGCACAGGCAGAGGCTGCCAAAATATCATTTTTAGAGTCACCGATCATTACAGATTTTTCTACTGAAACTCCCAGCTTTTCGCAGACATGCAGCAGTGGTGCAGGATCAGGCTTCTTTTGAGGTAGTGAGTCTCCCCCTAAAATGAGTTCAAACAAACCATTTAATTCTAATCCTTCCAGAATAGGGGATACAAAAGCAAACGGTTTATTGGTGACAATGGCCAGACGGTAACCTTTTTCTTTTAAGGTGTGCAGTGTGCCGGAGACATTGTCGTAGGTCACTGTTGCATTGCAAAGGTTATTTGCATAGAATTTTAGAAAAATATCTAAAGCATGTTCTACATAAGAAGCATCCAGCGTTTCATCAACGGTACTTTGAGCCGATAAAGCTCTCTTAACCAGTGTCAGTGCACCATTACCTACCCAGCCATGAATGGTGTCGTCACTGAAGGTGTTATGGTCCAGTTGTCTTAACATATGGTTCACTGCCAGAGAGAGATCAGGGGCAGAGTTGATGAGTGTACCATCTAAATCGAAAATGAGTAGTTCTTTATGTTCTAATTTCAAATTAAAAACCTTAGTGTAGCTTGTATGTATTGATCAGCAAAAGATTTAATCTTTTTGCAAAATATCAAGCTGTTTATTGTAAATGCTGCTTTCTATCTGATTAACCACGAAGATTAATAATGGATCTTATCTGGTGTTTCTCTATCGTGTGAAAATTACCCAAAAGTAAAAAGTAAGTCACCCAACTATGCGCAATCACGAACAGTGGTGCAAAAACGTATTTTAAAATTTTTTTGATTACTTTTAGTAAAAGACCGATCATAATACTCTCCATATTTTTTAGAGGGTTCAATTATATAAAAT
>DQSX01000124.1 GCA_015663065.1 Sulfurovum sp. | reverse complement strand
TGCAGGTAGTCAATGATCGCCACGGAAATTTCAGGATGCTGGGATTTCAACTTACGTAACTTGGAACGTACATGGTGTATGGTCGCATAACCCCCGTCATCTACAAAAAGTTTCTTTTGAGATATCTCATCGGTGGCTGCAGCCAACTGGCTCCACTGCTCATCTCTGAGATCCCCTACTCTTAGTGCCTGAAGCGGTATGGAAGTCTTCGCAGAAAGCAGTCTCAACATAAGCTGTTCAGCCGGCATTTCCAGTGAGAAAAAAGCCACTCCCTCATTTCTCTCTATAGCTTTAAGTGCCATGTTTAGGACTAGTGCCGTTTTCCCCATCGCCGGCCGCGCAGCGATAATGACCAGATCCCCTTTGCCAAAACCGGAGGTCTTATCATTAAGGTTTTTGAACCCCGTGTCTGTACCAATGAGTTTTGAGTTCCCCAATGCTTTGAGACGGTTTATCTCATCAAGCATCGCTGCAGTGATCTCTTTGGACTCTCTAAAGTCTTCATTGGTATTGTTTTGCGTGATCTCATAAAGCTTTTTCTCTACAAGATTCATCACCTCTTCGGCAGGCAGGTCATCTTCAATGGTCACTTTTTTAATTTCTGTTGCCAGTGTAGCCAATGCTCTTTTACTTGATTTTGCTTTTATCTCTGTTAGATAGGCAGCCGTATTGGAAATGGGATTTGCAGAGAGTAGATCAAGCATTGCCACTTCATCAAACTTACCCATACTTTGCAATTTTGACTTTAAAAACTCTTCATCTATAGGTTTCTCTTCACGACTCAGTTCTTCCATTGCAGAAAAAAGATGCTGATGAAAAGGCAGATAAAAGTCTTTATGATTTAACTTTGAAGCGATCTCTTCATAGATCTCCGGGTCGAAGATAATGGCAGAGAGTACCGCTCTCTCTATGTTCAAATTGTACATATTTTCCATTATTTATTTTCCTCCGCAAACTTTTCTACTTCTGCCACAAACCTGTCAACAAGTTCTTCTTCAGGCAGTCTTGCAACCACTTCACCTTTGAGCATCACAAGTCCAACACCTTTACCATATGCTATGGCAACATCTGCATGTTTAGCCTCCCCTATGGCATTGACCACACAACCCATGACTGAAACATCCATAGGCGTTTTAATGTGTGCCGTTCTCTTCTCTACTTCTGCTACTGCTGTAACCAAATCTGCTTCTATGCGTCCGCAGGTAGGACAGGAAATAATGTTCAAACCTTCTTTAATACGCCCAGAGTCTTTGAGTATGGCTTTTCCTACTTTGATCTCTTCTTCCAATTCACCCGTAATGGATACACGCATCGTATCTCCAATGCCGTCAAGTAACAATGCACCCAGACCAATGGAAGATTTAATGGTCGCATGAAAGATAGTTCCAGCCTCTGTCACACCCAAGTGGAAGGGATAATCATTTTTAGGACGCAGCATTCTGTAAGCATCCACAGTTCTGTCCACATCCGAAGCTTTGAGGGAAACTTTAATATCTGTAAACCCAAGGTCTTCCAAAAACTTGATGTTGTACTCAGCAGAGGCAACCATACCTTCAGCAGTAGCTCCATACTTTTGATCAAACTCTTTTTCAAGAGAGCCGGCATTCACCCCTATGCGTATAGGAAGACTTCTCTCCTGACAGGCTTTCACGATCTCTTTAATACGGTTCTTCTCTCCAATATTCCCAGGATTAAAACGGATACAATCCACCCACTTTGCAGCTTCAAGTGCCAGTTTATAGTTAAAGTGAATATCTGCGATCAACGGTAGAGATATCTGCTCTTTGATCGCCTTCAACGCCAAAGCGTCCTGCATTTCAGGCACAGCCACACGTACAAGATCAGCTCCGGCAAAATGCAGTCTGTTTATCTGCTCTACTGTAGCTGTCACATCATGGGTATCAGAGTAGGTCATAGACTGCACAGAGATGGGGGCATCCCCGCCTACGGCAACATCACCGACATAGATCTTCTTTGTTGGAAATCTCTCTTTCATCGAGAAGCTTCCAAAGAAGATAGTGAGGAGTGAGGAGTGAGGAGTGAGGAGTTTTTTTTA
>DQSX01000022.1 GCA_015663065.1 Sulfurovum sp. | reverse complement strand
GTAGAACAGTTAAAAGAGTTGGGTGCCCAAACCAACAAAAAAATACCTAAAGGGCTAAAAGGCGAAAAGGATGAGTGATCATCAAAGTGTACAAATAGTTAAAACAATACAAGGATCTTAAAATGAGTAAAATAACAATATGGCATAATCCTCGGTGCAGTAAATCGCGTGAAGCTTTAAATCTTTTAGAAAAACAGGGTAAGGAAGTAGACGTATATAAATATCTAGACGAAGCACTTAGTGTAGATGAAATTAAATCAGTATTACTAAAGTTGGGTATTGTAGCAAGAGATTTGATGCGTACAAAAGAGACAATTTATAAGGAACTTGGATTAAAAGATATTGAAGATGAAGAGGTACTCATTGAGGCAATGAGTAAATATAATAAACTAATTGAAAGACCAATTATTATTACAGATACTAAGGCAATTATTGGACGTCCACCAGAACTAGTTTTAGAACTTTGACTGCTAGGTATATAGTAAAAAGAGAGCATAATATACCCTGGGGAATCTACTACTTTTGAGTTGTGGTGTGGCGCGTTTTATTGCGACGTCACACACTGATGATTTATTAGTATAAAACGTGTAGTAATAGTTAATAATCCTGCTCAGGCCAGATTAGCTCGCCATTTTCCGTTATTTTTTGAGTTCTGCTAATAACGAAAAAAATGCCCTTATTCCCAATCCTTAATTTTTATATACTACAATATAGTAGTTATATTATTTAGGGAGAATAGGGATGATTTTAGATAACAAACAAAACGGCCTAGTAGGCGACACACTCAAAAAGTATCTAACAAAAGATGCATCACTCTCTCTTGTGACAAACAATTTCTCCATCTTTTCCTATCGCCATCTGCAAAAAGAGTTACGTGATATCAAGGACGTTCGTTTGCTTTTTGGTTCTCCTTATTTTAAAACTGAAAACCCTACAACGCTATTAGGAGACACTAATGAGATTTCAGAGCGTAATCGTATGCAGCAGATGTATATCTCTAAAAAATGTGCAGAATGGATAGAGTCTAAAGTTGATGTTGAGGAAGCAAAGATCTCTGGGGCTATTCCTACTAAACTTACGCATATTAAGTCATCTACTGATGTTGCTATTTCTGGGAGTTCTGATTTTACTTGTTCAGGTCTTGGGTACTGTCCTTCAAATAGTTATGATATGAATACGCTTATCACAAGCAATGAAAGCACAGAGCAGCTTCTTGGATGGTTTAATTCTCTTTGGAACCATGATGCAATGACGCATAATGTCAAAGTAGAAATGTTAGCAGAGTTGAAGAAACTTCATCAAGATAATGCTCCTGAATTCATCTATTTTGTAACTCTTTATAACCTTTTTAAAGACTTGCTGAGCGATATAGATGAAGAGAAGATTATCAAAACCAAAACAGGCTTTAAAGATACATTGGTCTGGAATAAACTCTATAACTTTCAAAAAGATGGTGTGCTAGGAGCCATAGACAAGCTAGAGAAGTACAATGGTTGTATCATAGCAGACAGTGTAGGTTTAGGTAAGACTTTTGAGGCATTGGGCGTCATCAAGTATTATGAACTACGCAATGACCGTGTGTTGGTACTTGCTCCTAAGAAGCTTAGGGAAAATTGGACAGTGTATACCGTCAATGACAAGCGTAACATTCTCTCAAATGACCGTTTTAATTATGATGTACTTAACCATACCGATCTTTCTCGTGAGAGTGGTAAGTCTGGGGAGATAAACCTTGAAACTATCAACTGGGGCAATTATGACCTGATCGTCATAGATGAGTCACATAACTTTAGAAACAACAACCCAAGTAAAATCAGAAAAACACGTTATATGAAACTCATGGAAGATATACTTCAGGCAGGTGTTAAAACCAAAGTACTTATGCTCTCTGCTACACCGGTCAATAATAAAATGACAGATCTTAAAAATCAAGTTTCATTTATTACTGAAGGAAACGATACCGCTTTTGAAGAACATGGAATCAAGAGTATAGAGATTACACTTAAAAAAGCACAGCAAAAGTTTAACACATGGCTTGATCTAAATGAAGAGCAAAAGAGTGTTGACAAGCTTTTAGACATGATGAACATGGATTACTTCAAACTGCTAGACCTTGTTACCATAGCAAGATCACGTCAACATATAGAGAAGTATTATAACATTGAAGAGATCGGCAAGTTCCCTCAGAGAAAGACACCTGTTAACATCAAAGCAGACATAGACCTAGAAGATCAGTTTCCGCCACTTTTAGAGATAAACCGTAGCATTAGAAAGCTCAATCTCAGTGCTTACTCTCCGTTAAAGTATGTCAAAGCAGATAGACAGGATGAGTACAACAAGAAGTATGATATCTCACTCAAGGGTGGTTCTACGTTTAGGCAGACAGATAGAGAGCAGAGCCTTATCCATTTAATGCGTGTAAATCTTTTTAAGCGTATGGAGAGTTCTATCAACTCCTTCTCTCTTACTTTGCGTAAATTGTTAGCCAAGATAGATATGATCTTGGATCTTATAGCCAATCACAACAGTGAGTATGTGAGTGATCTGAGTATCTTAGATGTTGATATCGAGTCAGATGAGTTTTCCACTAGCTTGGTAGGTGGAAAGGTTAAGGTACTCTTGCAAGATGTTGATGTCATTCGTTGGCAGCAAGATCTGGAAGAAGACCGTGATAGACTTCTTGGGTTGGTAGAAGCTTCGGAGGTGGTGGATGCTTCCAGAGATGCAAAGCTAAAGAGACTCAAGTATGAAGTTGCACAGAAGATAGAAAACCCGGTAAACAATGGTAATAAAAAGGTAGTTATCTTCACCGCATTTACCGATACTGCGGAGTACCTCTATAGAAATATTGCCCAATGGATGGAAGATGAGTATGGTCTTTACGCTGCCTTGGTCAGTGGTTCAGGGAAAAATGCAACTACAATGGCAGGCGTAAAGGTGGGAGATATGAATAATATTCTTATCAACTTCTCGCCACTGTCCAAAGAGAGAGCCAAGATAGACTCTGATGAAACACGAGAGATAGATATCCTCATTGCTACAGATTGTATCTCAGAGGGGCAGAACTTGCAAGATTGTGATTATCTTATTAACTATGATATTCATTGGAACCCTGTGAGGATCATCCAGCGTTTTGGGCGTATTGACCGTTTGGGCTCTGTCAATGATAGTGTGCAGCTCGTAAACTTCTGGCCAAATATGGAACTGGATGAATACATCAATCTTGAAGCTAGGGTGAGTGGACGTATGGTGTTGCTAGATGTCTCAGCTACAGGCGAAGAAAACATCATCGATTATGATGAGAAGAAAAAAATGAATGACTTGGAGTACAGACGAAAGCAGCTCAAGCAGCTTCAAGAAGCAGTAGTGGATGTGGAAGAGCTTTCGGGTGGTATCTCTATCACCGATTTGACACTTAATGATTTCAAGATGGATCTGATGGAATACATGAAAGAGCATCAAGGAGAACTGGAGTCAGCGCCTTTGGGCATCTGTGCAGTTGCACCAAGAGAAGATGACTACATGAGAGAGCAGATAGATGCAGGGGTAATCTTTTGTCTTAAACTACTCAATGACAAGATCCATACAGCCAACTACGCACTTGACCCATATTATCTTGTCTATGTGAGTAGAGAAGGTGAGATCATGTATGGGCATACCCGAGCAAAGAAGATCTTGGATCTTTACAAGAAACTATGCAAGGGACAGCACTCTGCCATAGATGAAGCTGTATCTCTTTTTCATAAAGAGACCAAAAGAGGTAAAGAGATGCAAGCGTATCGGAGTCTTTTCAAAGAAGCTGTGGACAGCATCATTGGTAAAAAAGAGGAAACAGGCGTGGCAAGTCTTTTTGAAAGAGGCGGTACGACATTGACAGCAGACACATTCAAGGGGATGGAAGATTTCGAGATCATCTCTTACTTGGTGGTGGAGTAGTGTTTGAAACCTATGAGTCATTTATCGATAGTTTGGGCATTCCAGACGCCTGTCGTTTAGACAAAAGATTGCCTAAAAATCAGTTTTATGCCCTTGCAAAAATGAACAGCGCACAGCAAAAAAGTTTTACTGCACAGGTGGAGTCTATCACCTGGACGCATACACTTAAAAAATCCACTATTAACATCCCACCGTTTGTAAGTGAGCAAGTTGAATACATAGAAGTAGCGTTTGTGCATGTCAAGCTTCATGATAAAGGTGGATATCGTAAAGTCTCTGAGGTTATACAGCGTATCCCTTATCCTGTGGTGCTTTTTATGAGTTGCGGAACAGAACTATGTGTGAATGTTGCCTCTAAACGTATCAATCAGGCAGATATTTCCAAATTAACTACAGATGAGTATCTCTACACCGACTGGATAGATCTAAGCCATCCTGATGATGGACAAAAGGCTTTCTTGGAGAGTATAAAAGTGAACCGTCTTTCGTTTGAAAACTTCTATAGTTTTTATGCTGACATTACTAGTCGTATCGTTGCTTTAGAAGCTGCGAGTATGGGTGCGGAATTTTCTACAGATGATACATCTCAAAAGAAGCCAATTGTAGATAAAATAAACAAACTAAAAGAACAGATAGCTTCTCTGAAAAATACTATTAAAAAAGAATCACAGTTCAATGCTAAGGTGAGACTTAATATGCAGATCAAGAAGCTCGAAGAAGAGATAAAAGGACTTAAAAATGCTTTTTGATAAAATTACTTTACAAAATTAAAAAATAAGTGTAAAATACACTTAACAAAATAAAGAAGGGTATGCATGATAGATTTTACACTATTCTTTGATGAGCAACAGCGTCTGCTTAACAATATTCATCTCAAGCATAAACGCTATCTTTATGATGCCATAATGTGGAGTGAGAGGTCTCTGCTCATTACAGGACAGCGTGGTGTGGGTAAAACCACTTTGATGCTTCAGCACCTTAAAGTACAGTATGCCAAGAGTCCTAAAGCACTCTATAT
>DQSX01000236.1 GCA_015663065.1 Sulfurovum sp. | reverse complement strand
TCTACGACTGCAAATGCAGTCGTATTCTACATACAACCTCAGAAAAAATCTTCAGAAATTAAATCACCAATTCATTCTTTATGTTCTAACAGCAATTTTTTGACTTCTTCTGCTTCAAGAGGATAAGCATAGTAATAGCCCTGCACTTCATCACATCCAAATGCTTTCAGTATGGTTTCCTGTGTTTTATTTTCAACACCTTCGGCAACTACGGTCATTCCCAGTTGTTTTATCATTGCGATAGTTGCTGAGACAATGATCCTGTCATTTTCACTCTCTTCAAGATCACTGATGAATGATCTATCTATCTTTATTTTATCAAGGTTGAATTCTCTTAAGTTGGAAAGAGAAGAGAATCCGGTTCCATAGTCATCTATGGAAAAAGAACATCCCAGTTTACGTAGTTGATCAATATTCTGTTTGGCAAAATGACTATTTTGTAAAAGGGTACTTTCAGTGATCTCAAATTCAAGTATGGAAGCGTCAATATTGCAGGCAGTGAGATTTTTTTCTATCACTTCTACCAAGTCTTTATCACTTAACTCTTTACGAGAAAGATTGATGGCTATTTTGAAAGGTGGGGGAGTAAGATCCTGCCACTGTTTGATCTGACTACAGCATTTCTCTAGTACATAACGACTAATGTTGTGGATGAGGTTGCTCTCTTCTGCTATATGGATAAGGCGGGATATAGGAATATCTGATATATCTTCATTGTTGCAGCGCAATAAAGCTTCTATGCTGGTTAGAGAGTTATCTTTGAGTGAGAATTCCGGTTGGTAAAGAATGGAGAAATCATTATCTCTTATGGCTTTTCTCAGTGTATTTTGAATGAAAAAATATTCATGTGATAGAATAGAGAACTCTTTGCTGTAAAAAGTATAACTGTTTTTCCCGTTTTTCTTTACATTATACATGGCCTGATCTGCTGCATGTATGAGTTGGTCTGCATTGTCTCCGTCGGAAGGATAACAGGCAATACCTATACTCACTGTGATCTCAATATGATTTTCATTGATCATAAAAGGTTCTAAAAGAGCTGTTTTTAATTTCTCAATAATGTTTAGTATGTCATCCATCTCTTCAGTATTTTCCAGGATCAGTAAAAATTCATCTCCGCTTAACCTTCCTACAATATCACTCTCTCTTGTGATCTGAGTAAGCCGCTGTGCAAACTCTTTAAGCAGTGTATCTCCGGTTTTATGAGAGTAATTGTCATTGATATCTTTAAAACCGTCTATATCTATGAAGAGCAGTGATCCGCGTGTTGCGGATCTTTTTGCTGCTGCAATGGCATGGTTCAGGTGTTCAAAGATCAAAGTACGGTTTGGTAAAGTGGTTAGGGCATCATGAGTGGCAAGATAGTGCATTTTAGTTTTGTTGTGTTGGATATCTGTCATATCTCTTACAATAACCATGACGGTCTGCTTACCATTTTCTTTAATATGTGTCGGCATAACACGGGCTTCAAAGTACTCCTGTCTACTGGAGATATCCAACTCATATTCTATGCGTTGCAGGATTTGGGAAGAGATGGCTTTGTTGATGACTGCAACGAATTTTTCAGAGAGGGCATCGTTAAAAAAATCTGTGACATGTTTGCCTATGATCTCTTCTTTGGGTTTATAGAGAAGCTCTTCTTTTCCGGATGAAAATACATCGATGTATGTACCTTCTTCATCTACCAGGAACATAAGGTCAGGCATGGCGGATACAATAGACTCCAAATATTTTTTATATGTATTTGTTTTCATTTTATTTACCTCAATGATGTACTATATCATAAGAATGTCACGGAATTGTCATCGATTTGGGCTTTAGTAATTTTATAGTTTAGTAAAAGGCACTAAAGTTTATTTATCTATTTTATTTAAGTAGGACTTGACAAAGTAGCACTCAATGTTGTATAATACATCCAAGCATTAAAAAATGCAGAGAAATTTTTAAGAAAAGGAGATCCGTTTATGAGTCAAGAAAATGTGGAAGAAACAGATCTTGAAACGTCTGAAGCCCAAGAGTCATCCCAGGAAGAAACTGAAACACAAGAGAGTGTTGAAGTGGATCCTTTGGAAGCCGCACTTTCAGAAGCAGCAGACTATAAAGATAAATATTTAAGAGCACATGCTGACTTTGAAAATGCAAAAAAACGTTTGGAAAAAGACAAGGCCAATGCCGTATCTTACGCCAACGAGAGTTTTGCAAAAGACATTTTGGCTGTACTGGACTCTTTTGACAGTGCGTTGAGTGCTATTGAGAGTGCGGACGAAGAGAATACTTCAGATGTACTTGAAAAGATGAAAGAGGGTGTGGTCCTTACCTACAATCAACTCAAAAAGATCCTTGAAAAGAATCATATTAAAGAGATCGATTGTGAGGGTGAGTTCAACCCGGAAGTCCATCAGGCGATCATGCAGATCGAAAGTGAAAACCATGAAGTGGGTGATGTCGTGCAAGTGATGCAAAAAGGCTATACCATTAAAGACCGTGTTTTAAGACCGGCAATGGTTTCAACCTGTAAATAGAAAAAATATAGATACATAACAAGGTAGCAAGATGGACTTCGTTCATTTGCGTTAAATAAAAATAAAAAAGGAAATAATATGAGTAAAGTACTAGGAATAGATTTAGGAACAACAAACTCTGCAATGGCAGTGTTTGAAAATGGCGAAGCAAAGATTATTGCAAACAAAGAAGGTAAAAATACAACACCTTCTATTGTTGCATTTACAGATAAAGGTGAGATTCTTGTAGGAGAGTCTGCAAAAAGACAAGCGATCACGAACCCAGAGAAGACGATTTACTCTATTAAGAGAATTATGGGTCTTATGATGAGTGAAGATAAGGCTAAAGAAGCACAAGAGAAGCTTCCTTATCACATTATAGACCGTTCAGGTGCGTGTGCTATCGAAGTAAGTGGCAAAACGTATACTCCACAAGAGATTTCTGCAAAAGTACTCATGAAGATGAAAGAAGATGCAGAAGCATACCTTGGTGAAACTGTAACTGACGCAGTTATTACGGTACCAGCTTACTTTAATGATGCTCAAAGAAAAGCAACAAAAGAAGCAGGAATTATCGCAGGTCTTAATGTACTGAGAATCATCAATGAACCAACATCAGCAGCACTTGCTTATGGTCTTGACAAAAAAGAATCAGAGCAAATTGTTGTTTACGATTTAGGTGGTGGTACATTTGATGTTACTGCACTGGAGACAGGTGACGGCGTAGTTGAAGTTATGGCAACTGGTGGGGATGCGTTCCTTGGTGGTGATGACTTTGATAACAAAATCATTGACTATGTTGCTGAAGAGTTTAAAAATGAAACAGGCATCGATGTAAAAGCTGATGTGATGGCATTACAACGTGTTAAAGATGCAGCAGAGACAGCGAAAAAAGAACTTTCATCTTCTACAGAGACTGAAATTAACTTGCCGTTTATTACAGCAGATGCTTCTGGACCTAAACACTTAGTGACAAAAATTACAAGAGCAAAATTTGAGTCACTTATCGGTGATTTGGTAGCATCTACTATTAAAACAGTAGAGTCTGTACTTAAAGATGCAGGACTTTCTAAGTCTGATATCAATGAAATCGTAATGGTTGGTGGTTCAACAAGAATCCCACTGGTACAAGAAGAGATGAAGAAATTCTTTGGTAAAGAACTTAACAAGTCTGTAAACCCAGATGAAGTGGTTGCACTTGGTGCTGCTATCCAGGGTGGTGTACTTGCAGGTGATGTGAAAGATGTTCTTTTACTTGACGTTACACCTCTTTCTCTTGGTATTGAGACCTTAGGTGGAGTGACGACTAAAGTTATCGAAAAAGGAACTACAATTCCTGCGAAGAAGTCACAAGTATTCTCAACAGCCGAAGATAACCAGCCAGCAGTAAGTATTCATGTACTTCAAGGGGAAAGAGAGTTTTCTAAAGACAATAAATCACTAGGTATGTTCGAACTTAGAGACATTCCAGCAGCTCCTCGTGGTGTGCCACAAATTGAAGTAACATTTGATATCGATGCCAATGGTATCTTGACAGTATCGGCAGTAGATAAAGGAACTGGTAAATCTCAAGAGATCAAAATCACTGGTTCGAGCGGGCTTTCAGATGAAGAAATCGAAAAAATGGTACAAGATGCTGAAGCGAATAAAGCTGAAGATGAAAAGAGAAAAGAAGTCGTGGAAGCTAGAAACCAAGCAGATGCATTGATCCACCAGACAAGAAAGTCACTGGCTGATCTTGGTGAGAACTTTGATACGACAGAAAAAGAGGGTATTGAAGCTGCTATTACTGACTTGGAAGAGACACTAAAAGATGACTCTGCAACAAAAGAGCAGATAGAAGAGAAGGTAAAAGTATTGACTGAGAAGTCACACAAGCTTGCTGAAGCAATGTATGCCAAAGAGCAGGGTGGAGCCAATCCGGAAGCTAAAAAAGCGGATGATGATGATGTCATCGATGCTGAGGTCGAGTAAGACTCCCCCGTGCAGGGTGCGTTTTTTAACGCACCTTTTTAAACAATTTTAATAATCAAACGGATGGTAGGCCATGACCCAGAAGTTTACACCTTCATCTCCGTAGGCTACGTCTACACGTACAGGTATTTGTGCTGCCATGGCACGCAAGGAAATACCGACATCATATTTCATATCGCTTAACAGGTCAAAATTGTATTCATCATTGACTCTTCCTGCTTCTGCAAATGCAACCACTTGGAACCAATCGACTGCCACAGGTATGTAATCATTCTTTTTCAGAGGATTCCAGTTCAGGACAGCTCTGTATTCTGCTCCTGCATAAAATGCAGCTTTATCTGAGAAACGGTTATTGTCATACCCGCGCATACGGTTAAATCCACCTAAGCGTGCACCCTCCCAAGGTGGTGGACAATGGCCATCGATAAGACCCGTGTCATCTATCTGTACATCATTGTCCCAGGAGAATGAATACCCTGTCCACATATTGAGGGCAAGTACATTTTGTTGCGTAAATGAGAATGTATCCAGGTTTAAATAGTGGCTGTATCTGGCTTCAAGGAAATCCCAACTCTGAAGAGAGACTCCATTTCCAAAATCTTTTGAGTATTGTACGAGGAAATTGTACCCTCTGGACGGATTAAGGTCATAGTCAGTATTGTCATGTTCGAGGAAAAGCCTTAACCCCTGTGTATTCCATTCATCCAGTGGAGAGTATTTGCTGTTCTCATAACTTTCATGTTGATAGAATACTTTAAGTCCAAGTGAGGTAAAACCTGTTTCAAATGGAATACCTCCACCAAGACCTTCTCTATCTACTACAAAACCATTTTTCAGTGAGTAGAGTCTTTCAGGGTTATCCAATCCCTCTCCTATGGGCATCACATATCTAAATCTTATATTTAGAAAATCTGAATTACCTGAAGATACCAAAGCATCTTCCTTAACAGAGTTATTATATCCATTGGTCAAATAATTTGTAGAAGAAGGAAAATAACTTTTAAAACCCATGAAAGAGAAGAATGTTCTGTCTGTGAAAGGAAGCCTATAGTTTGTAAAGTCGAGAAATCCTCCGGAGAAATTTGCCTCTTTTTCTAAGTCATTGGTTATGATATTCTGTGTTGCACCATACATTAAAGAGGCTATGAGTGTCGTTTGTGGTTGTAATAACCCTTGTTTTATGACAGCGGCACCTCCTGCAAAGCCAGTAGAGTCTGTAGAAAAAACATAAGGAAGTATGACCATATCTTTACTGAGTGAAAGGTTGGCATCATTTGCTGTCTCGGTAATGGAATTTTCTTTAGCATAGATAGAAGTATGTATTAAAAAAGCAGCGGTTAAACCAGAGATGAGTATATTTGTTTTATTGTCCATAAAATAATTATAGCCAAACAATATTATATTTTTTAGGATATAATATTTTCAATAGTAAATTGAAACGTATTTAAGGACACAATGATGGAAATGACAAAATGTACGACGTTGGATGAAGCAAGAGAAAAGATAGACCAGGTCGATGAAGAGATCGTTAAACTGATCGCGAAGCGTAATGACTACATTAAACAGATCGCACATTTTAAAACGTCTGTCGATGAGATCAAAGCAGACGACAGAATAGAAGATGTGATCTCTAGAGTCAGAGAACAAGCTATTTCCCTGGATCTCTCTCCCAATCTCATTAATGAACTTTATGTAAAAATGATAGATGCGATGGTAGAGAGTGAAGTCGCTGAGTTCAATAACGCGACAAGTTTTTAATTTTATCCTGTTTTTAAGCTACTGTGTAAAGCACTATACAGTGGCTATGTTGCAATACTTTCAGATTATTATGAAGGCCTTAAATGAAAATACTCTTACTTGAAGATGATGTGATACTGCAGGAGATCATAGAAGAGTATCTTCTTGAGATCGGCTATGAGGTGGAATGTTTTTTTGACGGAGAAAAAGCGTTGGATGCCATAGGGTCCAACAGCTATGATATGCTGCTGCTCGATGTCAATGTACCCAATATAGACGGCTTTGAAATACTCTCTTATCTGCGTGATATCGGCAATACCACAGCGGCTATCTATATTACTTCACTTTCAGGGATAGACGATCTTAAAAAGGGTTTTGATCTTGGTGCAGATGATTATTTGAAAAAACCTTTTGACCTTGAAGAGCTTCAGGTACGCATAGAACGTATTGTAAAAGTATACTGCCTGCAGGAAGAGATAGCCTTTGATGACATTACCTTCATCCCCAAAGCACATCAGATCATTTTTGAAGACCACATTGTAGATATGCGTCAAAAAGAGGCGCAGGTACTTGAATATTTTGTACGAAACTCCGGAAAGATCATCTCTTGTGACGAGATCATCGAAAATGTCTGGGATGATGACTCTGTCCCGACACATGCTACCATACGTACTTACATAAAAAACCTGAGAAAGATGTTTGAAAAAGAGTATTTTGACAACATAAAAGGAGAGGGTTATCGTTTTAACTACCTACGAGCGTAGATCTCTCATACGGTTTTTGACACTGTATCTCTCTTCGGTCTTTGTACTGCTGGCGATCATCGGTTATCTGTTTTTTGAAAATAACAAAGCAGCCATGAAGTCTGCGATGAAGTTTGAAATGATGTACCAGTCACGAATGCTCTCTTCAAAGATCATCTTGAAAGCGATGATGAATGTGCAAGGCGGTATGAAAGTCAGTGAACGTATGTCCTTTCTTAAAAATTTGAAACATTGCCGATTTAAAGTAGGGTATTATGATGAAGACGGAAAAGCAATATTTACAGAGATCAACGATACGATACAGTTCAATAAAGGTTTTTATATTGAAAATAATCAATGTTATACCGTGACGCAAGATCAGTCTGTACATATAGGTATTAAATATATTGTTTTAAAAGAGAGTGACTTGACTGCTGTCATCCAAGGACTGCGTATCCGGATCATAGGGTATTTGATACTCTCTTTCATCCTTATGGGTATCGTCGGTTATTTTTTAGGGCGTTTATTTCTTAAGCCGGTAAGAGAACAGATCGAATCACTGGACAGATTTATTTCAGATACGACCCATGAGCTCAATACCCCTATCTCTGCGATCTTAATGACGACACAATCGATAAAAGGTTTGCATGACAAAAAGATAAAACGTCTGGAGGCATCTGCCAAACGTCTCTCCCTGATGTACAGTTCTTTGACCTATCGGCTTGAAGGTAAAGTTGAACCTTCTGAAGTACTCTGTTTCTCAGACATTGTGGAAGAGAGGGTAGGGTATGTCAAAGAATTGATCGATTCAAAACGTTTAGCCTTGACACTTGATCTGGCGCCCACAGAAGTCTTTATGGCAAAAAGTGCCGCACACAGACTCATAGATAATTTACTCTCTAATGCTATTAAGTATTCAGACGTGGGGGACAGTATTTTTATTTTAAGCAAAGACCGCATGCTTACGGTAAGAGATACGGGTATCGGCATAGATGAGAATGAAAAAGAGGATATTTTTAAACGTTACAGCAGAGCCAATGATGAGCGTGGCGGTTTTGGATTGGGCTTGAATATTGTGCTTTCTATCTGTAAACAGTATAAGATAAAAATAGACCTTGACTCAGTCAAAGGAGAAGGAAGTACCTTTGTACTTACCTTTCCAAAACTCAAAAAAGAGAAGAAAAAGAGTACATGAACGTTTACTCAACAGAGTCCATGAGGATGCTGATGATGTCTGTCATGGTCAAGATACCCTGAAGTTCATTGTTATCTATGACAAGCAGACGTTTGATACTGCTGCTTACCATCATTCTGGCTGCGTATTTGACATTGAGTTTGGCAGAGACAGAAATAGCAGGTGCAGCTGCTATATCATAGACATTTAAAAGATCAATGTCTCCATCTTCTGCAACAATACTTTGCAAAATATTTTTAAATGTCAACAGACCATAAGCACTGTCATCTTTTGTTTTCTCTACGATAACAGAACGGACTTTATGGGTCTTCATTAAATTCAGTGCTTCTCTTACGGTTGCCATGGGAGACACAATAACCAACTTGTCACTCGCTGTCATTACATTTTCTACTAACATCGTTTTCTCCTAAAGTGTAATTTTAATATTGTCTTCAAATTTATGAAGCTCTTCTGTATCCAAACCTGCAACATGACTTAGTGAAATAGTAAAGATATATCCACTATTCTCAGGATTATCCAGGTCAAATTTTTCTCTCAAAGCCCTCATCACTGTGAGTGAAAGTCTTTTTGGCAAAATAAAGAGCAGTGCGGAGACATTTTCTTCCAGAGTCAGACCGAAAAAGACTTTTTTCTCTTTGAGCCCAATATTCTTACCATGTAAAATCGTTACCGAACCGGCACCGGCCTCTTTGGCTACTTTGATCGCTTCTTCTTCATCTGCATCATGTATGACTGCGATGAGTGCTGTAAACTTCATAGTGATTTCTCCTTTTTCTTTTTAAAATGTTCTGCATGTATCCCATATCCCATAACTGTCAGCATTGGGAAGAGTGAGGCAAAAGCAATGAGTCCAAATCCGTCAATGAGCGGATTTCGACCTTCAATATTTTCTGCCAGACCCAGACCCAGTGCCGCAACCAAAGGTACGGTGACCGTAGAGGTAGTTACCCCTCCGGAGTCATAAGCAATAGGCACAATATATTTGGGTGCAAAATAGGTAAAAATAATTACCAGTATGTATCCTGTAATGATATAGTAGTGTATGGGATCTCCCGCAACAATACGGTAAGAACCCAGACCAATACCTATGGCAACACCTAATGCTACCACCATTCTAAGTACATTTTGTTTAATATTTCCTTCACTTATCTCTTCTGCTTTAATGGCAATGGCCAAAAGTGCCGGTTCCGCCATGGTCGTTGAAAACCCTATGAGGAAGGCAAAGAGGTAGATGAGCAGATTGTTTTTCATATCGGTCAGCTGATAAGCAATGGTCTCCCCGATAGGGAACAGACCCATCTCAAGACCTACTATAAATGCATAGAGTCCTAAAATAACCATAATGATACCCGTAATGATCTTGTGCAGATGTGCTACGGGTTTTTTGATGATTACGTATTGGAAAAAGAAGATCACAAACAGAATAGGCAGTACATCTTTAACCGTATTGATGAGTGCCATAAAGGTATCATAGGCTGAAAAAGTATAAGTTGAGGCAACAGCTGCTGTTTTTGCAGCTTCTACTACGGGAGAGATACTTGCTGTAGTGATGCCAGTATCTGCCATACTATATACGATAATACCGTAGACCTGCACAAAGATCATTGGTGTCAGTGAAGCAAAAGCGATGAGACCAAAACCGTCAATGGCAGGATTACGACCTTTAATACTTGAAGCCAGGCCGATCCCCAGTGCTGCAACCAGCGGTACGGTCACCGTTGAAGTGGTCACCCCGCCTGAGTCATAAGCCAGTCCGATGATCTCCACAGGGGCAAAAAATGTGACCACAACGACTAAAATGTAGCCTGAGATAATGTAGTAGGCAATAGGATGTCCCAGTAAAATACGCAGGGTTCCAAGTGCAATGGCAAAGCCAACAGAGAATGCCACGGTCATACGCAGCCAAAAGGCATCGATGAGACCATGGGAGATGACCGCTGCTTTATTGGCAATGGCTATGAGTGCAGGTTCTGCAACGGTGGTAG
>DQSX01000118.1 GCA_015663065.1 Sulfurovum sp. | reverse complement strand
ATGCCATACCATATTCATCAGTTATACTTTCAAGATCAATATGTTCTACATCAGCAACAACAATATTGCGCCCAAGAAGTCTTCTTTCGTTTCCAATAATGTATGTTAACTGATCTATACTTTCAAGGTTATCATAGTTACCTTCTAATATCAATCTGTTTCCATTCACTTTCTCTATTGGCCATCCACCTAAATAACTTGGCTCAATTCTACCTTGCGAAGGTAATACTATTAGTTGATCATTAGTGCCTACAGTATTCATAAAATTTACATTATTATCAACAAAACTCGTAGGATCTGTACTTTCAATTATACCTGTTCCATCTTGCACATTTGTACCATTTAATATTCTGACTCCATTAATCATTGACATTCTAATGGGCAATCCAACCATTGGACGCCGAGCACTTTCATCTACTGCATGCACAGCATAATAATTTATAATTTTAGATTGTTCCCCATCCCACTGTCCAGGTTCATGTCTGTCACCTGTACCTAAATCTGGGCTATCACCACCTTCAGGAGGTTCGTATCCTTTAGGTGGCTTAATGCCATATGCGATTGATAGTGTTGTTGCACGACCATCTGAAGCACTCGCATTCAAATTAAACATCAGTTTTACTTTAGCAACTAGCGTTTGATTTACATCTGTACCTTCAAAAGCAATTTCCAGAGTATAACTTGAACCCTCAGCAGGAACTATTGCTGGAGGAGTATATAAAAACCTACCAATACCATCCTTATCAGTTTGCACAACCTGTGAACCTAGAGAATCACCTGGCTCTGTAATTAATGATCCATTATGTGAAGCTATTGTTCCATAACGTTTATCAAAAACTTTGATTGCAACTGTTGCTCCTTCTTGAGGTATACCATTTTTTGCCAATTGGAAATCAATTTTATACCTCTTGTACTCCGTAATATTCAATTCTTTTGGAAAGTTTATAAATTCAAATCCACCAACACTTACCTGAGTGTCATCACCTGCAATTATGATAGGGTCTTGCTTACTATTACTACCACATGCTGACAACACTATAGCTACTGTAATCATAACTGTATATATAAGATTTTTTTTCATAAATATTCCTCCTGTTGATTAAAAAAGGTAATTAGCGCCAAAAATGACACCACCTACATGATCAAAGGCATCTGCACTGGACAACGTATATCTAAACCCAAGATCCAGATTTATTTTTTCGGCAACTTCCAAAACAATACCTACCTGACTACCATATAAAAGTCCACTTTCATCAACAAAAGTACTTTCATAATTACCATATCCTACATTCAACCCTATATACGGTCTAAATGCAGACTCTTTTTCTAAGATAAAATAGTCTAAAGTTAAATACCCTTGTTCAACATTTTGATCATTATCCTTACTGTCATAATAATCATATATTAATGTAGTACGCCACTGGTCCCTCTGCGCACCTATTCTAAAACCATATTGTACATCATAGTCACCAACAAAGTTTGGTTCTATTACAGGCATATCATCTATCAAATACCCAACATCACCTTGAACCTCAACATATCCAACTTCCAAACCTATAAAAGTTGTACTCTCTGAAATATCATCTCTTGCATAAAGAGACGTTCCCAATCCAATACACAAAAGTGCAATTCCAATTTTTCTAATCATTCTAAACTCCTTATCCTTTTTTAAATTGTACATTAAAAATACTCATGCCCAAAGGATATCATATTTTTATATTTTTTAATCTTAAAATTCTGCAATATTAGTTAATTTTATACATTTATATTGGTTTGAAGATCATAAAAAGTGTTTTTTGAAAGTTTTGATGCGTATTGTAGATCATTCATAATAGTGGTAGCAAGAGAGGAACTCGAATCCTCGACCTCCGCCTTATGAGAGCAGCGCTCTAACCAACTGAGCTACCTTGCCACTAATGAAGAGACCGGAATTTTAGCTAAAGTTTGCTTTATTGTCAATAGTTTTTAGGCAAAAATAGAAAAAAAGCTCTATTTTTATAAAAAACCTTATACTTTAGTCATATTGACTCATATATTTTAAATAATTTTCAATAACCTATTGACATTTTAACGAAAAATCACTACAATGCATTCACAAAAAATTTACTAAATATAAGGAGTTCAAATGGCATTTATACCATTAGCAAACCGTGTTCTTGTTGAACGTGAAGAAGAGACAAACACCACTGCATCGGGGATCATTATTCCTGATACGGCAAAAGAGAAACCTCTGCAGGGAAAAGTTATCGCTGTAGGTCCTGAAGCAAAAGAGGATGGTATCTCAGAAGGTGATACTGTCGTATTTGCAAATTTTTCGGGTATGGAGATCACAATAGAAGGTTCTGAATACCTCATATTATTAAGTAAAGAAGTCCTTGGACTTATTAAATAATCACTAAGGAGATTGACAATGGCAAAAGAAATATTTTTTTCAGACACAGCTAGAAACGGATTGTATGAAGGTGTCACAAAGCTTGCTGATGCAGTAAAAGTGACTATGGGACCAAGAGGTCGTAATGTACTTATTCAAAAGAGTTTCGGTGCACCGCACATTACCAAAGACGGTGTGTCAGTGGCGAGAGAAATCGAGCTTGATGACGCACTTGAAAATATGGGAGCGCAACTGGTAAAAGAAGTTGCCAGCAACACAGCTGATGAAGCCGGTGACGGTACAACAACAGCAACTGTGCTTGCACATTCCATCTTCAAAGAAGGTCTTAGAAACATCACTGCAGGAGCCAATCCAATCGAAGTAAAAAGAGGGATGGACAAAGCATCTGCTGCGATCATTGAAGAGCTTAAAAAGATCTCAAAAGAGGTGAAAGACAAAAAAGAGATCGCTCAGGTAGCAACAATTTCTGCAAACTCTGATGAAACGATCGGTAACCTCATTGCTGAAGCTATGGAAAAAGTTGGTAAAGACGGTGTTATTACTGTAGAAGAAGCCAAAGGGATCAATGATGACCTTGATGTAGTGGAAGGAATGCAGTTTGACAGAGGGTACCTTTCTCCATATTTTGTAACAAATACAGAGAAAATGACTTCTGAAATGGAGAACCCTCTTCTACTCATCACCGATGCAAAGATCACTTCACTCAAAGATCTTGTACCGGTACTTGAGCAGATCCAACAGACGAACAGACCACTGCTTATTATCTCTGACGACCTTGAAGGTGAGGCATTGGCAACGCTGGTACTGAACAGACTCAAAGGTGTACTGAGCATCGCAGCGGTCAAAGCACCTGGTTTTGGAGACAGAAAAAAAGAGATGTTGAAAGACATTGCTATTTTAACCGGTGCAACAGTGATCACTGAAGAGCTTGGTCTCTCACTTGAAAAAACGACATTGACTGACCTTGGACAGGCAGCAAGAGTAGTAATAGACAAAGACAATACTGTCATTGTCAATGGTAAAGGTGACCCCGCAGCTGTTGAGGCCAGAGTGGCTGAGATCAAGATCCAGATCGAGAACACTACATCTGAATATGACAAAGAGAAACTGCAGGAGAGACTTGCCAAACTTTCCGGTGGAGTAGCCGTCATTAAAGTAGGAGCGGCAACAGAGACTGAGATGAAAGAGAAAAAAGACAGGGTAGATGATGCACTCTCTGCAACCAAGGCTGCTGTAGATGAAGGCATAGTTATTGGTGGTGGTGCGGCACTCATAAAAGCAAGTAAAGCAGTAAACCTTCAACTTGAAGGAGATCAGGCTGTGGGTGCAGAGATCATTTTAAGAGCTGTATATGCACCTATGAAGCAGATAGCAGGCAATGCAGGATTTGATGCCGGTGTGGTTGCAGATAAAATTGCCCATGCTGATGAAGCCAATCTTGGATTCAATGCTGCTACAGGTGAGTATGTAGATATGATCGAAGCCGGGATCATTGACCCGTTTAAAGTAGCCCGTGTAGCACTTCAGAATGCAACGTCTGTTTCCAGTCTGCTTCTTACTACAGAAGCAACGATCTCAGACATCAAAGAAGCACCAACCCCTCTTCCGGCAATGCCTGAAATGGGTGGCATGCCGGGAATGATGTAAAAGTGCTTAAGGTAAGAGATACTATCTCTTACCTTAACAATTCCTGGAATTCAAATACAGGCAAAGGTCTGGAGAAAAGATATCCCTGTGCATGATCACAATTCAAATTGTTGAGTATCTTGACCTCTTTGGATGTTTCAACCCCTTCTGCCACCACTTCGTACCCCAGAGTATGTGCCAAATTAACAATCCCTTTTACAGCCGTCTGATGGTCCAGATTGGAGGCAAGATCAAAAATAAGTGACCGGTCTATTTTCAACATAGACAGAGGTAACATTTGTAAATGTTTCAGTGAAGAGTACCCTGCACCGAAATGGTCTAAAGATATGGAGAGTCCCAACTCTTTAAAGAGTGCAAAGTCTATGGCTGTTTTATCTATAGAAGACATGGCATCTTCTTCTGTAATATCCAAATTAAAGTCAAGCGGGTCTACAGCATACTCTTCAAAAAGTATAGAGAGCTTCTTAATAAGCTCATCAACCTGCATTTCACGTAAAGAGAGATTCAGTGTGATCTTAAATTTATTAAAACCAAGTTCATCCCACTGTTTACGCTGCTTCATTGCTTCACGGAAAACATACTCTCCAATATCTACAATAAGTCCTGTTTTTTCAGCCACTTTCAAAAATTTGTCAGGTGAAACCAGTCCCATTTTAGGATGGTTCCAACGTATGAGTGCCTCTGCACCTACCATTTTTTCCTCTTTAAGGTTAAAGACCGGCTGATAATACAAAAGGAACTCTTTATTCTTCAACGCAGAGATGATCTCTTCATTCATGCGCACTTCATCTTTATGCACAACCTGTGTTTCATTGGAAAAAAGTTCTATGTTGGACACAGAATCTTTTTGCCCCTTATCCAGGGCAATATAGGCATGATTTATCAGTTTGGTAGCATTTTCTCCATGCTGCGGATACCTTGCCACACCAAAAGAGACTGTTAATCGGGTATTTGCATCTCCTTTGAAATAATTACCAATATCCATCATCAGTTTTCTGGAAACCTTGCGTGCCGTTTCATCATCATCCACGTGTTTGATCACCAGGAGGAATTTATCACAGTCCATGCGGTATACTTTTCTATTCTCATCAGGATTTTCTTTAAAATAATTTGCCATATTTTTTAAAATATTATTACTGTAAGCTTGTCCCAATGTGGTTTGGATATCTGAAAAGTGGTCTATACCCAAGAGGAAAAGTGCAAAGGATTCTGACTTTTTCTGACTATCAATGACCAGAGCATTAATGTCAGAAAGTGAAGTGAACTGGCTCGCCATACCCGTAAGAAAATCTACTTTCCCGTCACTTTTTGCCGTTTGATTCCCTGAAGTACTCTGCATCTCTATAACACAGGTCACCGTACCGTCAACATTCCAGGCACTTCTGTCAACATACATTGTCACCACACGCTTTTTTCCGTTCACGATCAGAATAATATCTTTAAATTCAAAGCTCTCTTGTGTGGCATTGCTTTTTCGTTCAATAGCCTCAAAAAATTCCATAGGCTCTGCATTGGCAATTTTTAATTCAATACTTGATTTTAAAAGATAGACATTTTTCTCTTTTTCTAAAGAAAAAAGTGTTTTTGCAGCTTTATTTGCAAATACTATTTCACGATCTTTTGAATAGACCATCATCGCTTCGCTGTAATACTCTTTCTCTTTTTTAAAAAATCTCAACTCATCATCTACCGTGGCTAATTTCTTTTTGTAGGTACTGTTCAACCATATAAAAAGTACAATTATAATAAGTAAAAAACCTGCAATGGCCATATTCATTTTTTATCCTTTATTTATCTTAATAATTTTTGAAATTCAAATACCGGAAGCGGTTTGGAGAAATAATATCCCTGCATATAGTCACAGTCCATACTCAGGATCATTTCATACATCTCTTGATATTCGATCCCTTCCACAACAATCTCCATGCCTAGTGTATGACCCAGTTCGATCATTGCTTTTACAATTCGCTGATCTTCTTCATTTTTGACAATGTTAATGATCAGAGATCTGTCTATCTTTAAAATATTCGCAGGGATCTTTTTCAAATAGGAAAAAGAGGTATAACCAGTTCCAAAATCATCTAAAGAGATATTGATACCGATCCTTTTGAGTTCAAGGAGCTGTTTGCTTGTCTGTTCTTCTGAGATCATTGCAGAACCTTCCGTGATCTCAAACTTTATCAACTCCGGAGAGACTTGATTTTGTGCCAGTTGCTGCACAACGTATTCAACAAACTTTCCTGATTCCAATTCAAGAAGGGAAAGATTGATAGAAACATCAATTTGCCTAAATTTAAAGAGTTCCCAGCGTTTTTGCTGTTTCAGGACCTCTTCCAGTACATATTTTCCAAGCTCCACAATAAGCCCGGTCTTTTCCATAATAGGAATAAAAATATTTGGTCCAATCATGCCGTGTTCAGGGTGGTGCCAGCGTATCAGCGTTTCAGCAGAGACCACTTTTTTTGTTTTGGCATCCACTATAGGCTGGTAGTAGACTTCAAATTCATTTTTGGAAAGTGCCTGATGCATGTCATTATAGAGTTTTAACTCATCATAATCATGCTGACACTGACTCGGTTCATAAATCTCAATACGTCCATGACCGTTTTTTTCTGCTGCGGCCAGTGCTTTATAGGCATCATCAAGAAGATTATAGGTTTTGGAACTCTCCGGGTAGACCGAGATACCTGCAGAAGCTGTCAAATGTAAATTACTGTTCCCCATAGTATAAAATGAGATCAATTCGTGTTGTATCCTCTTCACCACAGACAATACATCTTTTGTTGAATCAATATTCGGCATGATAAGTAAAAAGTTGTTATGTACCGTATGGTAGACTGAAAATTGAAACTCTTTTGCCAGTTCATTAAAATAATCTGCAAATTTTATCAAGATAATATTGGACTGTTCATACCCGACAATAGATCTTAAGGTAGAAAAATTATCAATATTCATTAGTACCAGTGCTATCTTCTGTTCATTCAAATGCAGTTTTCCATACAGGGCATTCAAATCTTTAATTGCTTGCTGCTGATTGGGTAATTTTGTTAATTTATGTCTAGATCCCAAGAGTGATTTTTCTTTCTCTTTTCTCATGTCATCAAAAACAAGGATCGTGCATGGTGCTGTATGGTCAACATTCATATAGGTCGTGTTGAAATAGAGATTGATCACAAATACTTCTTCACTCTTTTGCAGTTTACACTCAGTATTGGCAAATACATGCATACGTTCTTTAAATTTTTTACTGCTGGTCTTGATCAGCGTATCTAAATTTATCCATTCATTCTTTATCTTTACCTGGGGAATATCAAGTCTGGTGAATTTAAAATATTTTTCAAGTGAAAAAAAGTCGACGGCAGCTTTATTGGCATAGAGTATTTCATTTTTATCTGTCAATATGAGTATGGCATCTTCTGAGACATTAAAAACATTTTGAAATACTTTTACTTTTTCATCCAAAAAGTCTTGTAAATCTTTTTTCTTTTTTCGATACATAAACAGGTACATCGTGACCATAATGATAAGCAACAGGCTGACTATAATGATATTCTGTATTGTGACCATGCCCAATGTTTTTTCTAACATTTTAACAACTCTTTCATTCTCTATTCCCTAAATGACTACCATTATAACATAGTGGCATTAAACATCATCTACGATCAGTAGATTTTTTTATCTCTGCACAGGGCATCTATTTTTGCTGTGGCATCTTCTATTGTGAATGAGTCATTTTCTTTCAGATCGGAAAGTGTTATAGGATTGCCTTGCCTGGATATTTGTGCCCATCCTTTTTTACACTGCTGTTTAGGATCGGAGAGCTGCATTTTTTGGCTTAAATGCTCCAGCTCTTGTGACTTTTGCTGCAGTACAAAAGTGATATTTTGATCAAAAGCTTTTTTAACTGCGGGAAGTAGCAGTTCAAAACTCTCCAGTTTATAACGCATGACCCTTTTTAACTCCTCTTCCAGACGATCAAACTCACGCTGAGACTCCCCCAGTCTTCGGAGCGGAGAAGAGCGAAACAGCATCTCTTCATTGTGTTTTAAAAATTGGATTTTTTTCTGTAAGGTATGTTTGACCGTATGGGTGTATCGCTGTGAAAGTTCGTCCATGGTATAGAGTATCTCTTTTACATCAGGGAGTATCATCTCGATAGCCGCTGAGGGTGTCGGTGCCCGAAGATCTGCTACAAAATCAGAGATGAGTACATCCACTTCATGTCCCACTGCAGAGACTGTTGCTGTTTTCATTTTATACAGGGCATCAGCAACAACTTCTTCATTGAATGCCCAAAGATCTTCTACAGATCCTCCTCCTCTGCCAAGCACTATAACATCTACACCCAGGGTATCTGCATAATACAGAGAATTTGCTATCTGTTCTGCTGCCGTCTCCCCCTGTACCAAAGTATCAATGATGCACACTTCTACCAGTGCCCAGCGTTTTTCTATGACCTTTAACATATCGTGCAGTGCAGCAGACTCTTTGGCTGTCACCAAAGCTATTTTCCCAATATGTTTGGGAATACTTTTCTTGTGCGCTGCATCGAAGTAGCCTTTTGCCTTCAGCCTCTCTTTAAGCTGTTCAAATGCCAAAGCCAAAGCACCCTGACCGTAAGGCTCCACTTTCACTGCATAGAACTGGTACTCACCTCTTGGCGTATAGACACCTACAGATCCTTCTATGACAATACGCATACCCTTTTCAATACGAAACTTCATTTTGGAGACAGAAGAGCGCCACATTACACACTTGATGGAACTCTCTTTGTCTTTAATGGAAAAGTAGAGATGCCCTGAAGTATGATAGGTCACAGAAGCCACTTCCCCTTCTACGAGAATATGCATGAAGGTAGCTTCTAAGAGGGATTTTATTTTTGTGTTCAGTGATGAGACGGTCATCATTTGAGACATAGGTTTTCTCCGTTTATAGATTGCAACGTCATCCTGAACTTGATTCAGGATGATGTATACATTATTTCTTCTGTGCGATCAGAAGCGTAGAGATCCCCATAGAAAAAGACTTGCTGTATTTCATTTCAAACCCTGCTTCTTCCAACTCTTTGGCCAGCATTTCTGTGGTTAAAAACTCTTCAATGGACTCCGGAAGGTACTGGTATGCTTCATAATTCTTGGAAATAAAACCACCTATTTTAGGCAATACTTTTTTCATACCAAAATCCACCATCTTGTCTACTACACCCGATCTGTCCTGTTTGGTAAACTCCAGAATCATCACAATGCCGTTAGGCTTTAACGCTCTGTAAAACTCCTGCAGTGCTTCCACTCTGTCAACCACATTACGGATACCGTAAGAGATAGAGATCACATCTGTACTTTCATCTGCTAGTGGCAATTCTTGTGCTTTACCTTCTATGAACTCGGCAAAATCTACTTTTCCTTTGGCCACTTCAAGCATCCCGACTGAAGGATCGACCCCTACATACTTTTCAATATTCACAGCGTTTTTTTCTGCCTGTTCTTTCCAGTAGATCAAGAGGTCACCTGTACCTGTTGCTACATCTGTGACCTGCCCCAAAGACTTTCTGTTCAGTATTTCAAAGGCTTTGTCACAACCTTTTTTACGCCACTGTATGTCGATACCCATACTCAACACTCTGTTGGCTCTGTCATAGGTCGAAGCAATGTCATCAAACATGCCTACAATTTTCTCTTGTTTTTCTTCTTTGTCTGTTAATTTTTCAATGCCCAATGTCTCTGCTCCATATCATCAGATCTACATCTTTTTTCTCTTGATGCAAAAACTGTAAATTCATTGTAGTATTATAGGTTAAATTGTTGGTAGACAGCTTAGGAGTCTGATAGATCAAGAGCCAGTCTATCTTCTCTTTCAAGGCGTTAAGCATCCCCTCACCACCTTCAACAAGTACCAATGAAGGCTTTTTCAAAAACCCCAAATCATTTGAAACCTCTACTTTTCTATTTTCAATACCAAAAAGTGGAATTTCTCTGTCAAAATTATCTTTTTTTGAGTAGATACGTACATTGGGTGCCTTGCCTTCTGTAAATCTGCAATCCAGAGTGGGTCTGTCTTCTCTGACGGTATTTCCACCTATAAAAAGTGTATCACAAACTTCTCTTAGCTGATGTACATGTCTAAGTGAAGCTTTGGAACTCAAATACCCCCCGCCGATCTTCCCATTGGAGGTTTGCGCCAGTTTAAAGAGTACAAATGCCCTTTCCTGCCAAATGAGAAACGGTTCAATGAGTCTTTGACAGGCATTTTCAAGTATGCCTATCTGCACATTTTTGATTTTTTTGGCTCCGCCGTCATGCCCCGGAATCGGATCTTTGATTCCTATGACAACCCTAAGTAGATTCAATTTTTGCAATAACGAAGCACAAGAAGGTGTTTTTCCTTCATGAGAACAGGGCTCCAGTGTCACATAGATCGTACATTCTGAAAAAATATTTTGTGGAAGATCCAAAAGAAATTTATGTACTTCTTTTGCATTAGTTGTGTCAATATCTACACTGCTGTTTGACATAGATTCATAAGCAGAGATCAGTGCTAGAACTTCAGCATGTGAAGTACCTGCTTTTTGATGTGCTTGAATAGAAAGAATTTTACCACGGTGCGTGATAAGAGCACCGACAGCAGGGTTTGGGTAGGTTAAACCCTGGTACTCCCAGGCTTTATTGAGAGCGAGTTGCATAAAAAATTGATCATTCATACAATGATCCTTTCACTTTACTATCTTGAGCTATTCAATTCCATTCAAAATAGGTTTTGGATGTATTGAGTTCTGCGTAAGTATAAGACTCTTCACCCTGTTTGCTTTCAACTACAATACCTTTATCATCTGCTGATTTAAGTGTACCTTTGCGTTTCTCACCGCCACCAAGCTTCAATTTCACTTTTTCACCAATAGCATTTTGAAAATGTATCGGTTTGGTCAGTTTACGTTCGATCCCCGGAGAACTAACTTCCAAACGATACTGTCCGTTCATAGGTGGATGTACATCCAAAAAAGGAGAAAGTTCATGGGAGATATCGGCACAAAGGTCAAGGTTTACACCACCGACCTTAGTGATGAGTACACGATAGATTGTTTCATCAAATTCTGTGACTACTTCTGTGTCATACAAGGCAGCACCGTTGGCTTCTATGATCTTTGCAATTTGCGTATCAAGATTCATCTGAACCATCCTTTTCGTTTTCTTCCTCTTTGTTTATGCTTATCTGCTTAAAAAGTGCTTCCATACGACTCTGTTTTTCCAGCTGTTCATCAAATTCAAAGGTGAAACGAGGGGCTTTGAACCAGCCCTCACTCTGTTTACAGTGATTTTGGATATACCCTGCAACTGTTCTTAACTGTCGAAGTGCTTCTCCTTGCTCTTTGGAAGAGAGGAAAGATTTATCAAGATAGACCTTTGCATCTGACCTTCCTTTGGAACAGACCACATCTGTCACAGAAAGACCGTTTATACGCTCATCATCCAGTGTTGCAAGTGCTTCGGGGATGATCTCTCTAAGTACAGACTCTACCCTGTGACGCTTGATCTCTTCTTGTGTCATCTTACAGTGTCACCTGTTCCTCAACATCTTTGAATGTTTCGATCACATCGCCATCTTTAATGTCATTGAAGTTCTCAAGCATAATACCACATTCGTAACCATTCTTGACCTCTCTTGCATCTTCATTGAAACGCTTAAGAGAAGAGATAGAACTCTCATACACAACCACACCGTCACGGATAAGTCTTGCTTTGGAGTTTCTGGTGATCACACCGTCAGAGACTTTACAACCGGCGATCGTTCCAACTTTACCAACCACGAATGTTTCACGTACTTCCGCCTGACCGGTTACCTCTTCAGAGATAACCGGAGACATCATACCGCCTAGTAAGGCTTTCACATCGTCAAGAAGGTCATAAATGATAGTGTATGAACGTATTTCAATGCCCAGCTCTTTAGACTTCTTCTTCACTGCACCTGTAGGTCTGACGTTAAAGCCAAGTACCACAGCATGCTCAGAAGCATCTGCAAGTGTAAGATCGGACTCAGTTACCCCACCCACACCTTCGTGGATGATGTTTACTTTTACCTCTTCATTTCTAAGCTTCTCAAGCGACCCTTTGATCGCTTCAAGAGAACCTTGTACATCTGCTTTTATGATAACAGGAAGTGACTTTAACTGTCCCTCTGCGATCAGTGCAGAAAGATCATCAAGTGTTGCTTTTGTACTTTTTGAAAGCTGTTTTGCTCTCTCGAACTCAGCTCTTTTTTCAGCAAGTTCACGTACCTCTTTGTCTGTTCCCATCACAATAAGTTCTTCACCGGCACCCGGCACATCATTGAGTCCAACAATGGCTGCAGGGGTACTTGGCCCAATGGCTTTTACCGAAGTTCCGTCATCAAGCTTAATGGCTTTAATACGCCCGTACGTTTGACCGACAATGACGTTATCCCCCACATTAAGTGTACCGTTCTGAATGATCACATTCGCAACCGGTCCAAACCCTTTTTCCAAAGAGGCTTCAACCACAACAGCTTTGGCTTCTCTGTCAGGGTTTGCAGAAAGCTCCATGACCTCTGCCTGAAGAAGGATCGTTTCAAGAAGATCATCGATCCCCATACCAGAGTGTGCAGAGACCGGTACAAATTCATACTCTCCGCCCCAGTCTGTTGCCATGACATCGATTTCAGCCAATTGAGACTTCACATTGTCAGGGTTTGCCGCTTCTTTATCCATTTTATTGATCGCTACGATCAATGGTACACCAGCAGCTTTTGTATGGGCGATAGCCTCTTTGGTCTGAGGCATTACACCGTCATCTGCCGCAACCACAATAATAACAATATCGGTTGCCTGGGCACCACGTGCTCTCATCTCTGTAAAGGCTTCGTGACCCGGGGTATCGACAAAGGTGATCTTCTTACCGTTCTTCTCAACCTGGTAGGCACCCACATGCTGTGTGATACCACCTGCTTCTTTGTCTGCTACTTTTGTCGTACGTATCTTGTCAAGAAGTGAAGTCTTACCGTGGTCAACGTGTCCCATAATGGTAATGACCGGTGGTCTCTCCTGAAGGTTTTCCTCACCCTCATCTGCATCATCATAAGCATCTACATAATCCAGTTCATCCAAAGGATTCACTGTAGTTACTTCCACTTCAAACTCTTCAGCCAAAATTTCTATTTCATCTTTTGAAAGAAAGTCATTTTTGGTAACCATCATGCCTAGTGCAAAAAGTACACCGACAACTTCACCCACTTTACGGTTTACTTTTTCAGCAAACTCGTATACTCTTACATTCTCAGGGATCTCTACCGAAGTGACCACATCTGTGTTCTCTTCTTTCACATACTTTTTACGTTTTCCGCCACGCTTGAGTGAACGTCTCTGCTGAGGACGGAAAGGCTGTCTGCCTTTTACAGGTCCGCCGTTTGCCGCTTCTCTTTTTTTCATCTCTTCTTTACGTTTCTGTTCCTGACGCATCATCTCTTCATAAATGTTCTTGTCAGAGAAATCAAGCAGTACTACCTCTTCATCACCAAAACCGCTGTCAATGTCTCCGGACATGGAGTCATGGTTGAAGATATCGATCTTTTTACCGGTGTCTCGTGCTTCCGCAGGTCCTTTTTTAGGCTTCTTCTTGGGAATATACGGTGTCTGGTCTCCCATAGAAATTTTTGTACCTGCTCTGACCGGTGCAGGTTTTGCTTTTCTGACGATCTTGATACCTGTGCGGGAAAGTACTCTTCTTTTTGGTTTCTCTTCTCCCTCTGTTTCAGCACCTGCTGCTACAGGCTCTGTCTTTTTGGAAACAACAGAGATACCTTTACGTTTTTTCACTTCTTTGACAGGTGCAGGTGTCGCTTCTGTGACTGCAGGCTCAGCAGGTTCTTCCACCACAGCAGCTTTCTCAACAGCGACAGGTTCAGCGACTTCTTCTTTCGCTGTCTCGTCTGCTGCAACAGTTTCTACAGCTACACTCTCCTCTACTGCTTTTTCTGTTGTTTCATCAGAAAGTGTTTCTGTTTTCTCAACAGTTTCGACTGCTTCTTCCTGTGGCTCTTCTACGGCTGCAGTTTTAGTAATTTCTTCAGTTACCTTCTCTTCAACTACAGGTGCAGCTTTCTTTTTTACCACTTTGATCTTTGCTTTCTCTCCGGGTTTTTTAAAGCCTTTTGGAAGTTTGCCTTCGATTGCAAAGTTTACAAGAATCTCTGCATCATCAAAACTGATCGTACTGTTAGCAGCTTTGACATCAAAACCTAACTCTTTTGCTTT
>DQSX01000184.1 GCA_015663065.1 Sulfurovum sp. | reverse complement strand
TCATTGGTAGCTACTACATAACCATGTATTCCTGTTTTAGATACTAGTTCAGTCGCCATATCTTCAATAAGTTTTGAAGCTTCAGGTTTTAAAATGTCATCTTTGAGAATAGCTGTAGCATTTAGAAGAAGAGGAAGTAACAAAGCAAGCAAGGTGAACCTTACTTGAACTTTGAACATTGTTTATCCTATAAAAAGGTGGTTAGGTGTGAGTACCGCCCATGCTGTATACACAGCAAAAACAACCATACTCCAACCTAATACTTTATCCATAATTGATATCATTATTTATCCTTTAGATATTACTTAGCATCAACAAATGCGTGTTTTGCATTGTCTTTGCTATTTGCTTTTACATTGTCCAGGTTACTGGTAATTGGTGTTGGATCATAAAAGTTACTGGCACTTTTTTGCTGCACACCAATACCCCATACTGTAAGAACTACAAGAATAGAAAGTAAGAGTACAGTTGCAATCAACATACCAGTCACACCGTGGAGACCAAATACGCCTCTGTTTGTATTTTCAGTTACTGACATCTTATTCTCCTTTCAATGTTTGAATATACGCAGAAAGCGCTTTGACTTGTACCGGAGTCATTCTATCATGATAGGCAGGCATTCTTCCCAATGCACCTTTTTTACCATTTTTAACAACATTCCCGACAAGTGTTTCATCATAGCCGGTAAGATTTGGAGACATACCTGCCATACCTTTACCATCTGCTCCATGACATGATGCACATGCTGCAAATGATGCAGGCTGCTCACCTTTCATACCACCGGCAATATATTTGGCAATATCTTTAGCATCTTGACCTGTAGCCATCATAGGAGGCATTGCACCCATTGGGTAGCCCAACTGGTTTGAACCTTTTTCAATCACTGCAAGCACCTGCGCCTCAGTCATTCTTGAAGTAAAGTCCTGCGCTTTTCCTGAAAGTCCGTCTCCTGTTGTACCGTGACATGGTGCACACTGTACAAGGAAAATCGACTCACCCATTTGTCTAAGTGTTGCTGCATCTGCAGTTTTATGCATCTCTTCAAACTTAGTATTATAAGCTTTCACTTCTTCATTCCACTGACCAATTTGACTAAAGGCATTAACAGGATAACCTGAGATCATATACCACATAGCCCAAATTGCTGTTCCTAACCAAGAGTATGCCCAACCCGAAGGTACTTCATTTTTATACTCACCAATACCATCCCAACTTTCATCAGCAAGTTCACCACCTGCCGTGTCTGTTTTCATCTGGTTGATATACTTAATAGATACACCTACTGTCAGTACTGCAATCGCTACAGCACCGATCATCGCAATCATATTTATAGGATCACTCAAGTCAATGTTCATTGAGTTAACTACATAAATTGTAGCCCCAATGAGTATTGCTGCGAAGAGAAGTCCTTTTATCATTAACGCATTCATTTATCTTGCTCCTTTTTTTCCCTTGGTGTTACTGAACTAGTATCGATAGGTTTGCTGTCGATCTCATCATCTAAAGCAATATTACCTAACTTTTCATAGTCCTTGTCACCCTTTTTTTCACTTCTATAGAGGTATACAATATACCAATATAACATCACCACCAAAAAAATGGTCATAAAGAATGAGGCATAACCTTGTAATTCTCTAATATCCATTTTATTTCACTACTTCAATCTATTCAAATATGCAATCAACGCAACCACTTCAGGAATGTTTCCTGCAGCAACAGCATCTTTTACATCTTTGTTTTTCATATCAGCAGCGATCTTTGCAGCTTCAGCCAATACAGCTGGTTTGTGTGCTTCCCAAGCAGCTCTTGTGCCTTTGATCTCATCACCATATGGTGTTGCAAATACATTTTTCACAGTAACCGCTTCAGCATAAGCTGTTTCGATATCTGCAATATTTGTAAACATATGTTTATATGCTGGCATAATTGAACCAGGTACAACAGATGTAGGCTCCCACATGTGGTTTTCGTGCCAGTCAGTTGTACGGTAGTTACCAATACGGTGAAGGTCTGGACCAGTTCTTTTAGAACCCCAAAGGAATGGTCTGTCATAGGCATACTCACCAGAAAGTGAATACTGACCATATCTGTCTGTTTCCGCTTTAAACGGACGAATAAGCTGTGAGTGACAAGCGATACACTGATCTTTCATATAAATGTTTTTACCTGCAAGTTCAAGTACAGAGTAAGGCTTAAGTCCTACTACCGGTCTTGACGCTTCAGCAAAGTTAGGTAGGATCTCGATGAGACCTGCAAACGCAATTACTACAAATACTCCTACAGAGAAGAAGAATGGATTTTTTTCTAACCAATGAAACATAACCTACCTCCTTATGCCATAGGTGATCTAAACTGTGGCTCTTCTGTCAATTCTCTAGAAGAAGTCATAGTTTTATACATATTGTAAGCGAACATCAAGAAACCAGTAAGGTACATAACACCTGAAAGAGCTCTGATCGCATAGTAAGGGTGAAGCACAGTTACTGTATCGATGAATGAATACATCAAGTTACCATACTCATCAACTGCTCTCCACATCATACCCTGTGTGATTCCTGCGATCCACATAGAGGTAAAGTAAAGAACAACTGCTGTTGTCTGAAGCCAGAATTGCGCTTCAAGTAATTTCTTAGAGTAAATTTCTCTCTTAAACATTCTTGGAGCCATGTGGAACAATGCCGCCATGATCATAAATACAACCCAACCAAGTACACCATCGTGAACGTGTCCAGGGATCCAGTCTGTAAAGTGCGCAATCGCATTGACTGATTTGATCGCTTGAATAGGACCTTCAAGAGTTGAAAGCATATAGAACGTAGATGCTAGTACCATAAATTTGATCAGTGGATTTTCAGTTAACTGGTTCCACTCACCTTTCATAGTAAGAAGCATGTTGATTGCTGAACCCCAAGATGGAAGAATAAGTACTACTGAGAATACTGATCCCATAGTCTGCATCCAGTCTGGAACAGTTGACCATAGAAGGTGGTGTGAACCAGCCCAAAGGTATACAAACATTAATCCCCAGAAAGAAAGAAGTGACAATTTATAAGAATAGATCGCTTGTCCTGACTCTTTTGGAAGGAAGTAATAGATCATTGCAACAATAGGCACAGTAAATCCAAATGCAACCGCATTGTGACCATACCACCATTGAACAAGTGCATCATTTGTACCTGAGTACATAGAAACTGAATGTAAGATATTACCTAATCCACCAGAAGCAAAATAGGTAGGTACTGACATGTTGTTGAAAAGGTAAAGCATAGCTATACCGAGGAAACATGCGATGTAGTACCATATAGAGATATACAATGCTTTTTCTCTTCTAATACCGATAAGTGCGAACATTGCCACACCCCAAAGTACCCATACAAGTACAATAACGATATCTATTGGCCACTCAAACTGTGCATACTCTTTAGACTGAGTATAACCCAATAAAAGAGAAATAACACCAAGAAGTGCTCCTACAAAGTAAAGCCAGAAGTGAAATTTACCTATAAACATGATAAATTTAGATTCAGCCATTGATACTTTCAAGACTCTTTGTGCCGAGTAATAGAATGTAGCGAAAACCCCACTCAGTGTAAATCCAAATATTACTATATTTGTGTGAAGTGGTCTTAATCTTGAGAACGTACCATACTCACCGAGTAAGTAGTTCAGTTCCGGAAATGCCAATTGAGCCGCGATAAGCGTACCAATTAGCATACCTAAAAATCCAAACAAAATCGTTGTATAAGTAAACAATTTTGCTACGGAATAATCGTATTCCAATGCTGCGTTTGATTGCATGCATACCCCCTTAAATAAATTCTATGTTGTTTTTAAAATGACAAAAATGACATAATTTGACAACATTCGCACTAATTATAAGTCTTTTTTTCCAATATAAAGCTTAAATTTGAACTTATAGAAGGATTTGTTAACTGAATGTTAACAATGGCGGCAAAATCTTGGCAAATAACCTGCCAATCGGAAGAAAGCAGCTTTAATTCAGAGTATTATACTCCTAATTAAAGCCTAAGTCGGGAAAATTTTTAGGCTTTTCCCTTGGCACTTTGTATAGAGTGAATATAGGTATAATCCACCTTGATCTTTTGCTCTTTGGGAAGATGTTTGGCAAGTCTCTGCACCATGCCTTCAAAGTCAGAGAAGAGATAATTTGCCATAGATCCCGGAATAGGGTTGATCTCATTGAGTAACACTTCATCATTTACGACAAAAAAGTCACAACGGATAATACTTCCTTTAAAAAGCGGGTCATAGATCTTTTTGAAAGCTTCCTGGATATTGTTTTTCATCTCATCAGATATATCTGCGGAAAGGACTTGTGAATCACGTGAGAAGTCCATATATTTTTTCTCAAAATCAAGAAATTCCTCTTTTTGAGGCTCTTCTACTATGGAGAGTTCCCATTCAGAAGTAAAAGTACCCGCCTGATTGAACTCTTTCACACCTTCTATAAACGGCTCTACGATCACATCACTGTCAAATTCAAAAGCCACATCAAGTGCATAGTCAAGCTCTGAAGCCTCTTTGACGATGCTCACACCAATGCTGCTTCCAAGACGTACCGGCTTGATGATCACAGGATATGTCATAGAAATATTTCTCTCTCCATTTTTGCTCAAATGTTCATAGGGTACAGTTTTCACACCCAAACTCTCTGCCAAAAATTTCGTATAGAGTTTGTTGTACGAAAGGGAAGATGCTTCGATACGTGGTGAGATAAAAGGAACTAAGAAAAACGCCATCATAGAAGAGATCTTCCCGTCTTCGCCGTCTCTTCCATGAATCAAGTTCAGCACCACATCAAAATCAATTTCTTTGGACCCGAACATACCTTCAGCAAAAAATCCACCTTGTTTCAGTGTAAGTTGTTTGCCTTTTTTATATTCACCGGAAGAAAAAAGTTTAGAATTTATTTTATCGGTATCTATCAGGTAGAATTCTCTGTCAGGAGAGACAAAGATATACGTAAGTGTACTGGTTTTAAGTACTTTTTTCATGGTGATCGCAGAGACGATACTGATCTCATGCTCAAAACTTGACCCGCCAAATAAAATTGCTATATTCATCTTTTTTCCTTTTCTTTCTTACAACATCTTCGCAAATTCACCAAAAATATACGCAGACTCATGTGGTCCGGGGCTTGCTTCAGGGTGATGCTGTACTGACATAGACGGAGAGTCATTATATTTAAGGCCTTCGATCGTGTTGTCAAACAGATTCACATGGGTCACTGTTGCCACTTTTGTAATGTTGTCAGGTACATTATAGTTATGGTTCTGTGCTGTGATCTCCACTGTGCCTGTCATCTCATTTTTCACAGGGTGATTTCCACCGTGATGACCGAATTTCAACTTGTAGGTATCATATCCGTGAGAGATAGAAAGAAGCTGATGTCCCAAACAGATACCAAAGAGTGGTACCTTATGTGCGATCAGTTTTTTGATCTTCTCCTGCTCATCTTTTAAGATAAGCGGATCTCCCGGTCCGTTTGATAAAAATACGCCGTCGATCTCTTTGGCATCGATCTTGGAAATGATCTCTTCTGCTGTCATAGAATTTGGAACCACAGTCACTTCCATACCTGCATGTGTCAGTTCATTGAGGATATTTCTCTTAATTCCAAAGTCCAAAGCAATGATCTTCTTTGTCGTCTGAGGTCTTTCATACATAAATGTATCTGTAGAGTAACGTGCTTCATTGTGTACATATGCTTCTTTTGTGCTTACCTGCTCAATGTAATTTACTTCTTCAATACGAGGTGAAGATTCAAGTACTTTTTTCAATGCTTCTTTGTCATGTGTTTCAGTTGAAGCCACCATCATCATAGCACCCTCGTTTCTTAACATTTTGGTTAAAAAACGTGTATCGATCTCTGATATACCAAGTACATTTTCTCTCTTGAGTAGTGCTGCCAAAGTCTCTTCGCATCTAAAGTTAGACGGACGGTCCTGATAGGTACGTACAATAATCCCTTTACAGTGGGCACCTTTGCTCTCCATATCTTGTGCATTACATCCTACATTACCGATCTCCGGCATGGTAAATGTCACAAACTGCCCTGCATACGAAGGGTCAGAGACAATTTCCTGGTATCCTGTCAGAGATGTGTTAAAAACGATCTCTCCCACAGAAGTTCCCTCCGCACCAAAACCCTTAGCCTCTAAAAACAAGCCATTTTCAAAATAAAGTGATACTTTTTGCATTATAACATTCCTCTTTTAGATAACTCTTCCTGATAGAGTCGTTCATACATTAGTTCATAATCCTGAGTACCGGGAATGATCTCTCTTTCCATGTTTTTAATTTTATCATAGACTAGATCATCGATCTCATCATAGGCATCCGCAAATGCTTTGAAAGATTTAAAAATAACATTTTTGACCTGGTTTTCATTCACTGTATATTCTGCAAGATAATTCTCATAGAGCTCATCCAGAATCAAATGCGCAAGATCATTATAGCGGTCATCATAATCCATGATCACCCCTGCTTCAGGTGCCATCTTCTTTTTGATCATGAAAAAAAGTTGTCTCTCGTCAGCATGCTGAAACTCGATCTCATCATAGTTTTCATCAAGGATCTTCTTTACTTTCTCATCCAGAGCATGCTCTTTTGCCAGATTCTCATCAATAATAGACTTCGCCGCTGCTACAACCGCTTCTTTCCCCTTAGGCATCGTGACAAAAGGAGCATTTGCCAGGTCAATACCGATCTTCGCTGCTACATATCCTGTCTGTTGTGGTTTTAGTCTCATTCTTATCCCTTATTATCTGATTATTGTATCTTCACGTTCCGGACTTGTGGAGATGATCCCCATTTTTGTCCCGATCATGGCTTCAAGTGCTTCAATATATGACTTTGCCGTCTCAGGAAGTTCATCGAACGCTCTTACACCTTCTGTTTTGTCCCAACCCGGAAAACTTTTGTAGATCGCTGTGGCATCTTCAAGGTCATAGGGTACATAGTTGACCTCTTTGCCATCCACTTCATAGGCTACACAGACTTTTACTTCCTCAAATCCATCCAGTACATCCAGTTTCATCAAAGCTACCTGATCCACACCGTTTACTCGTACTGCATGACGCATTGCCACCGCATCAAACCATCCACATCTTCTTGGACGGCCTGTGGTTGTACCGAACTCATGTCCGTTTTCACGAAGTTTGTCACCCTCTGCACCAAAATCTTCTGAAGGGAAAGGGCCGTTTCCTACTCTTGTACAGTAGGCTTTTGCGATCCCTGTCACTTTCCCAATATCTTTAGGATTGAGTCCAAGACCAGCACATGCACCTGCAGATACTGTACTTGAAGAGGTGACATACGGGTAAGTTCCGTGATCAATGTCAAGCATAGTTCCCTGTGCACCCTCAAGAAGGATCTTTTTCTCCTCATCCATGATCTTCCACATTAACTGAGTTGTATCACAAATGAAGGGTTCAAGTATTTTTTTGTACCCTTCAAGTTCAGCCAAAAGATCTGCTTCAATCGGAGCATCCACACCCATGGCATCAAAAAGAGGTTTATTCATTTCAAAAAATGAGACGATCTTCTCTGTCATTTTGGCAGGATCAAGCAATTCACCCAGTCTGTGACCTACACGCGCCACCTTGTCCCCATAGGCAGGGCCGATCCCTTTGCCTGTAGTCCCGATGGCTTTGTCACCCTTCATACGCTCTTTTGCCTGGTCTATCAAAGCATGGTATGGCAGAAGCATGTGTGCTTTGTCTGAAAGGAAAAGTCTTCCTTCAAGGTTGTCGAACTGCTGCATCTCTTTGATGAAATCCACCGGGGAAAGCACCACACCGTTGCCGACAACATTTTTTGCTTTTGGATTCAATACTCCTGACGGGATGAGGTGTAAAGCATACTTTTTATCACCAATGACAATGGTATGTCCGGCATTGTGCCCGCCGGCAAAACGACAGACATAATCATGTGTCTGTGCCATATGGTCAACGATCTTTCCTTTTCCTTCATCTCCCCACTGGAGACCTACGATCAAATCTGCTTTACTCATTATTTATCCTCTTCTTTACTCATTTTACTGGTAATACACTCATCTGTATAGAGTGCAAACCCTGCTGCTTCCACACCGTCTACGCTGTAAATTCCACCCATTGCCAAAAGTGCATTGTTCTCAAACATTCTAAATGTCAAAGAGTCATAATATCTCATTTTTGCATAAAAGAGTGGTGAAATGACCATCTTGTCATAGGCAACTCTTTGTGTTGCTTCTTTGATCTTTTCAAGTTCTGTTTTAATATCTTCAGGAAAAACAGAAAGGTCACTCAGATCATCCACTGCATTAATGCGAGCCAACTGATCTATCCAAGGCAGGTCTGCTGCTAAAATCTGCTCTACATGCATAGACTTCAGTACTTCCAGAGAGACCCCGTATTTTTCATTCAAAAGATGAGGAATACGGATATTGGCGATCTGCATCACAGGCATAGCCCCAATCTCATTCAAAAGCATGATGGTCGTCTTGGTGATCTTTTCAAAAGTACCATCGATCACTTCGGCACCTATCTGATACTGCTCTTTGGTCGGAAAGGTCACTGTTGGCTGAATGTAAAACCACTTTTTAGACCCTGTAGAACGCCCAAGTCTTTTGGTAATGATACGCACGACATCTGCTGTAGAGTCTGCACGAAGCGTTACTTCATTGTTCTCTTCATCATTGAGTCTTACCAGAGGCTTTTTATCATCAAAAGACTCATGCTGATGGTAAGAGAAAAGTGGTGTCACGATCTCTTCAAATCCAAAATTCTCCAGCATCTCTGCAGAGACAAACTCTATCTCTCTTTTTACTTTTGCAGATGTACCAAAATACAGTTTCGACCCTGAGGGTATTTCATGTTCAAATATCATTATTTCTCTTCTTTTTTCGGAGTGGGATTGATGGTCGATTTAAAATACTCTTCGTTAAAGACACGGGATGCTGTCCCGTCAAAGTCTCTGCGTCCGAGTTTTGCCAACGCCAATTCTACAGCAGTGACCACCCATACCATTTCAGAAGTCTCTATGAGACCCATTTGGTTAATGCGGAAGATCTTGCCTTTGAGATGATCCTGCCCTCCTGCTACATTGACACCAAAGTCCGTTTTTAAAAGATCTCTAATCTCTTTTGCATTCTCATCATTGATCGTGGTCATAGATCTTGCCGGTGTTTTCGGGTAAGAGTGCAATCCAAGTGCCTCAAGTGCAAAACGTGTGGCTTTGGCTCTACGTGCAGTGTTACAGAAAAGCACACCCAAACCACCTCTGGCTTCTATCTCCTGCAACATCGCTCTAAGTCCAATGATCAAAGTGGTTGCTGCTGTGTAGGCAGTGGTATTTTGTCTCTGTTTTTTAATTTCAGAAGCGAGGTTCAGGTAATACCCTTTTCCTGTGCCTGTTTTTTCAATCGCTTTATTGCTCAATCCCAGAATAGCTAAACCCGGTGGCAACATCAAGGCTTTTTGGCTTCCAGCGATGACACAGTCAATATTTTCCACGTTAATACGTTCCACACCGATCGCTGTAATCCCGTCTGCGATGACCATAATGTCAGGGTTCAAAGCTTTTACCGCTGCTGCGATCTCTTCTACCGGGTGACGAAGTCCTCCTGCAGATTCAGAGATCTGAACAGCAATAGCATCGACCGATGGGTTGGCTTTGACTGCTTCAATTACTTCTTCAACCGTAGCCGGTGTATCCCAGTCATGTTTAATTTCAACATTTTTAAGTCCAGATGCAAGTGCGATCTTTCCAAAACGTTCACCAAATTTTCCTGAATTGACAGAAAGCAATGTGTCACGACAAAGGTTGGTCACCGCAGCCTCCATAGCACCTGTCCCAGAAGAGGCAAGCATGATCACTTCATCTGTAGCAAAAAGGTTAAAAAGAAGTGCACGGGTCTCAGCAAATATCGCTTCAAATTCCGGTGTTCTGTGGTGTAGTGTAGGTGTAGCCATTGCAAGTCTCACTGACTCCGGTACTGGTGTAGGTCCTGGTGTAAAAAGTAGCATAAAAATCTCCGCGATCGCCATCATGACGACGGCGTAATTAACGGGATTATATCGAAAAGGAAGTTAGAGGTTGGTAAGAAAATAAATTTACCCAAGTGAAACCGTCTGCTGTCCTATCTCTTTATAACGAGCATAATAGTGCTCTGCAAAAGATTTTATCTTTTCATCTTTT
>DQSX01000222.1 GCA_015663065.1 Sulfurovum sp. | reverse complement strand
TTTAATTTCAGGGCATTATGTTTGGCCGGGAGTATACCAAAAAATGGTTAATAAGCTTAAAGTACGTATAATTGTGTTATGCGATGTTTTTCCTGTTCGAAACCAAGCTTCAATGTGATTTGCAAAACCTGTAAAAGTGAGCTGTTCGTTCCTGCAGTGAGGACAAGAAAAACAGGTACGCTTGATGTTATCTCTTTTTACAGGTATAGCAGCCTTGAGCCTCTCCTTCATACCAAGCACCGGCCTGAAGGGTATCGGGTCTATAAAGAGTTGGGGAAAATGCTCTTTCGTCCTTTTATGCGGGAGTATGTTGAACATGATGAAGGGGATGTCTACATCGTGGGTATCGATGAAAATATACAAAGTGGCTACTCCCATGTTGCACAGCTTACGCACAGTATGAAGATGAAGTCTGTCCATGTGCAGCCGGCTTCCATGATGGCACGTAACCGTGTGAACTATTCCGGTAGACCGCTGCAGTTCAGACTTGATAATCCAAGAGATTTTGTTTACAGAGGGGAAAAAGGAGTGGACGTTATACTCGTAGATGATATCATCACCACCGGTATTACCCTTCAGGAGGCACAAAAGGTGTTGATGGAACACGATGTCAATGTACTCTTTGCCTTGACTTTGGCAGATGTGGAAGAGCCTTTGTAGGGTACCTGTTCACTGATTCCGGATCCAAGCTAAAACCTCCCCTCCATAAACCTCTCAAATATCTCTGTTACTAACTCAACTCTATCAATAAAACTTTTTTTGGAAGCTCTTTCATGAATGGTGTGGTCGCCGTCTCCGTAAGGCCCCCAGCCGTCAAGTGTGGGTACGCCTTGTGAGGCGATGATATTGGCATCGCTTACACCGCCGCGTTTTTCCGTAGGGAGGGTGATGTTACAGAGTTGGTTGATCTTTTCTATGAAAGCTGCCTGTTCGGGAGTAGGCTGCATGACATCTCTCTGGATGCCTCCACTGAGTTTGGATTCTGTGCCCTCCACATAGGAAGTATTAACGATATCATTGACAGCAGCGAGTACACGGTCTCGCTCGTCGGTACTTGTGTAACGTAGTTCAAAAGTGAGTCTGGCTTTGGGAGAGATGGTGTTGGCACCGATGCCGCCTTCTATTTTTCCCACATTGACAGTAGTGCCTTTTTCAAGGTTGGTCAGGGCAACGAGTCTTTGGAGTTTATGTGCCGCTTCAAGGTTGGCATCTGCTCCTTTGTCATAATGATTTCCCGCATGGGCTGCGATACCTTCAATGTCGACGAAGAAAGTCCCCACCCCTTTACGACCGATGACCACTTCATCATGTACTCCGGCTGCTTCAAAGACCATGCAGTAGTCGTACGCTTCTGCAAGTTTTGCCGAAAGGTGTTTGCTGTCGTCGCTGCCTGTCTCTTCGTCACTGACGAGCAGAAAATCGATGTTGTGGATGGCTCCAAACTTTTTGTGAACATTTCGCAGTGCCTGAAGTGCAACATAGTTGCCGCCTTTCATGTCGCAGACTCCCGGTCCGTAGATCCACGCTTTATCCTCGCTGAAAGATTCAAAGGTATCCGGTGGGAAGACAGTGTCAAGATGCCCAAGCAGCAGAAGTTTTTTCCCCTCTTTTTCAGGAGCGGTCAGGTGCAGGTGATCGCCGATCTTCTCTCTGGGATAGCGGGTGAGAGTATAGCCGATCTCTTCAAGCCAATAGGCAAATATCTCACCGTTCCTGTCTACGCCCTCTTTGTTCTTTGTCCAGGAATTGATCTCAATGATCTGCTTCAACTCATCAAAACTCTGACTGCCCATCATCTCTCCCATTCTGTAATAGATTTGTTATCATTTTACTGAAGATATTTTAATAAAATATAGTAAAATAATAGATTAAACTTTAATAACGGAGGATGGATCGAATGGGTAGAACGGTCGGAATGTGGCTCTACAGTAACGGTGGCGGTGACAGAATACAGAAAAAGATGGTCAAAAGGCTGAAAGAGCGTGATATCGACGTGATAACAGATATCAACCTGCGTCATGCCATAGCAAAGAAAGGGCATATCTATCATGGAAAAACAAAGGTAGATCAGCTTGATCTTTTCTTTTCATACAATGCAGGAGAGCAGACACAGTACCAGGTCTTTTTATATCAGGCGCTCAACCGTGTTATTCCGATGATAAACTCCTATGATGCATTCGCTTTGACAGAGGACAAGTTCCAGACTTCATTTCTTTTGCAGCAGCATGGTATCGCAACACCGGAGTTTCAGCTTTGCCATCGAGATGATTCCAAGCAGTTGGAGCGTATCATGAAAAAATGGAGCAAAATGGTCTATAAACCTACTGACGGATGGGGTGGAGTAGGTTTGACAAAGATAGAGAACGAGGAAACACTCAATATGCTTCTCCCCTTTCTTAACCAGATGGACCTTCGTTTCTTCTATGTAGAGAAATTTGTCAAGTATGACAATACTGATTTCCGTGTAGATATTGTAGATGGGCAGTTTGTTGGGTGTTACGGACGAAAAGCCAGTAAAAGAGACTGGCGTACCAATGTGACCAGCGGTGGTTCGGTCTTTTTGCGTGAGCCCAATGATGAAGTCGTCGAACTTGCTCTCAAGGCGGCAAAAGTGTGCGGTACGGATATTGCAGGGATCGATATTATTTATGATCTGGAAAAAGAAGAGTATGTGGTGCTAGAGGTCAACGGAATTCCGGCATTTGCAACACCGGAGCAGGAGAAGATGGGACTTGACTTCAACAACAGAAAGATAGATCTGATCGTGGATCTTATAGACAGAAAAACAGCTAAAAAGAAAAACAAATAAAAGGGGAACAAATGGCAAAAAAGAATAAACAGCAAAAACTACCAAAACTCGGACTGCTCTATCTTGATCACGTATTGAGGTTTTTTGATAAAAGCAACTTCAGAGGATGGCCGGACAAGATCGAGACTGTAGTCTATCACTGGAAGAATGACAAAGAGCGTTTTATCAGAGAAGTCAAAAGAAAGAAGATCGATATTCTCATCGGAAATATTCCTGCAACGGCATATGAAACGTTCAGAGAGATTGCCAGAGAGCTTCCTCATGTGCAGTTCATCCCTTCTATGGATACACAATTTGCCAACAAGTCCAAAGAGAACGTGACACGTTTTGCATGGAAGTACGATATTCCTGTACCAAAAACCTATATTTTCTATGACAGAAGCAAAGCGGAAAAATTTATTGATTCTACAGAGTTTCCCAAGATCATCAAAAAGAGCTACGGTCCGTCAAATTATGGCGGATACTTTGTACATAAAGTTGACTCTGCACAGGAAGCGCATAACCTTCTGGCACAAAAAAAGTACCATCCGGTCTATATGCAGGATTTTGTACCCATGGAAGCGGATGTGCGTGTGATGCTCATCGGTCACAAGCCTGTATGTGCTTTCTGGAGACGGCCACCTGAAGGTGAATGGCTGACCAATACTTCCCAGGGAGGAAGCATAGACTATATGGATGTGCCAAAAGAGCTGCTTGATCTTGCGGTTAAAGTATCCAAGGCAGCCAATGCGGAGTATTGGGCATGTGATATTGCTGTAGGAGAGGATGGCAAGTACCGTATTCTGGAGTGCGCAACAGCTTTTGCTGCCTTCCCGTATATCCGTGACTGGATAGGTCAGTATCTTATGTGGAAATTCTCCAACGGACGTTTCCCTCTTCCGAATATGCCTCTTTACAACTGGGAAGAGCTAGGAAAAATGGACTCCAGCGTGCTCAGAACACTGCGTTACATTACATTTGGAAAATATACACCAAGTTATGACGGTGCCTATTTCCTTGACAAGAAGAGGAAAGAGACGGTTGAGGGTGAGATGTATCTGCATGAACTTGATGCGCTTTATCCTGTGCTTGATACCTTTACCCGAAACAAAGAGGAGTGGCCGAGTGAAAAATGGAATTTCCAGGACAACTATGGTAAAACACTGAGAAAGGTCCATGCCAGGAGCAATCCGAAATACAAAGAGGAAGATGAATCTTCAGAGAGTGCAGAGCAGAAGAATATCATTGAGCTCTCTGAGAAAAAAGTAAAGAAACTTCTAACCTCGGTTGAGGGTATCGGAAAGAAAAAAGCAGAAAAGATCATGGAAAAGTTCGATACAACAGAGCTGGTCCATGCGCTTGAAACAGCTCCGGAGAAGATAAGTGAGGAGTTCTCCTGGTTTAAAGACAAATTCCTCAAACGCCTGAAAGAGGAGTGGGCTGCTTTGAAAAATAAGCTTTAAGGGTGTAAACTTTGCCGTTTTTCCTCCTGCTGCAGGTACTTTCGCAGACACAGATTGAGGAAAAGAACCCCTTTTACGGGGTGCATAGCTGAGCCTGTCTATGATGGGTTGGGATATGTGATTGATCAATAACAAAATCATTATATACGGAAGGCTGCAATATATGAAAAACCAATATATGTCTTATCAGGAGAGTTTAGACTTTCTTCATAAGATGGAAAAGCGATATCCTGACCTGATCGAAGTGATCAAAATAGGTATGACCTACGAAGGTCGCGATATTGTTTTGGCGAAGATCTCCAAAAATGTTGAGCATGCCGATGAAAAACCGGCACTGCTCTATACGGGGAGTATCCACGCGCGTGAATGGATAGGGCATGAACTGGCATTGAAGTTCATAGAACATGTTGCCAAAAACCAGGATGTAGATCCTGTACTGGAAAGAGCACTTACTGAGTCAACACTCTATATCGTTCCCTGTCTCAATCCTGACGGCTATGAATATTCGCGTAAACATTTCTCTTTCTGGCGCAAGAACAGACGCAAGAACTATGACGGAACTTACGGGGTCGATCTGAACCGTAACTTCTCCATCGGTTTTAAAAAGATAAGCAATACAGCTTCCAATGTATATGGTGGTGAAGAACCCTTCTCCGAAGCGGAGACAAGAGCTATCAAGGATTTTGTAGATACCCATGAGAACATCACCATTGCACTTGATTACCACTCCCAGGGGAATGTCTTCTTTCCGGCACACAAATTTAAACATGAGGCAGAAATAGACGGGACCGATATGAATGTGATCTCTGCGAATATGAATGATGAGTTCGAGAAGATCACAGGGAGAAAATACGGCATACACCGTGGCAAACCGCCTGCGGCACTCATCAGCGGAAGCGGACGGGAGTATTACTACTCCAGAGGTATCAAAGCAATTGTTGTTGAGGTGGGGACAAAGAACATCCCTGACTATATGAAGAGTATGAGCAGCAGCATCCATGAGAATATCCCTGCGCTCATCAGAACTTTTTCGGAAGTGGTCAACTACTCTGCATATGCCCCAAGGCGGGTCGATGAGTTCAGGGTTGAAAAAGCCGAGCCAACCAGTGTGACACTGGTATGGAAATATGAGAAACGTGATGACATCTTTTTTGAGATCTACCGCAGTACCAAAGACAAAGATGCCTGTAACGAGCGTACGAAAGTTGGTATTTCCGGTGAGAACAGTTTTACCGATACAGATCTTGAGAGTTCGACCAATTACCACTATACCATCCGGGCTGTAAGCAAAAAAACAGGCTACAAGTCTCCTTTTGCACCGGTGGTCAAGACACGAACAGCACTGGCGGAAGATGAGTTTTTTCGTTTTCTCTTTGCGGTAAAAGAGGGGACAGGGTATGTCGGGCAGTACACACAGGAGCAGAACCGTGCGCACTTTGGACTCAACTCTCTTTTTGTCGGGATTAACAAATCCAAAGGGATCTGTGATGCGGTAGTGAGTTTCGATCTCAGTTCCATTCCGGAAAATGCTATCATTAAATCGGCGCGCTTTTATCTTTATCCGATGAACCGTGTCGGCGCGAAGATAGAGAAATTCGGACAGTGGGACCTTAGCCTGCTTGAACCGGGAAGCTTTAGCGAGATCAGTGATTTTAATGAGATAGAGAAGGCAAAAGCCAAAGGGATCATCGGACAGGCGATCAAGTCACGGCAGTTGACACAGGGCATCTGGAATTTTTGGGAGTTCTCACAACGAGAGTGCCAGCTGCTTGAAGAGGAGGTGGCAAACAAACAGGCTGTCTTCCGTATCGACGGGCCGAAGTATCTGCCAGACGGCGAAGACAGCCAGATGATGCAGTTTGATATCGGATATGGGAAGTTCGGCGGAGGGATCCACTACCGTCCGATGCTTGATATCAAGTATACGATGAAGAATGAAAAGATCAAGCTGCCGGCACAGACACTTGCGAGCATCTCCAAAGAAGGAGTGGAAGAGGGTATACTGAAAAGCGGATTCGACGCCAACGGTGACAAAGTCTATGGCTATCTTAACTTCGATCTTGGACAGTTGCCTAAGCATGACAAAACGATGATCACACAGTGTGCTTTGAGAATACGCAACAAGAACATATTTAAGAACAGATCAGATGTACGTTTCTATATGGAGCTGGTGAAGCTTGACGAAGTGGGAGCCTATGAGGATATTAAGAACCGTGAGAAGATAGAATATATCGGGTATGAAGTAGCTGAGTCCGATCTTAACAGCAAAGAGTGTCAGTACTTCAATTTCGATACACTCTCAAGGAACATCCTTGACCAGTTGCATCAGGAGGGTAAGACCCTGAAACTGGTCATCAAGCCGACCTCTGCCTTGGGGGCAAGAAGTCGTATTACGGAGTGGCAGGAGAGTGTAGAGCTGATCGTAAAGTACATTGAAAAACGCAGACATCCGGCAGCACCGGTTGAGAACCTGAAGATCTCCAAGGAGAACGGCATGATCAAACTCAGCTGGGACAAAGTGGACGACGAAGCCATTAAGGGCTACTATGTTGTACGTAACAGTTTCCATCCGCCAAGACACTTTATGGACGGAGTCAAACTCTATGGCGGTAAAGATACCTGGACCTATGATAATTTTGCCTCTTTTGACAAAGAAAAATATTATGCGGTATTCACTTATGATGATGTACCGAACTTCTCTGAGGCTACTGTAGTGCGGTATGATCCTTTAGAGAGGTACTAGGTAGCACTTCGGACGTATGCCCAGGGTATTTCCCCTCTGGCATTGGGAACTTCAGCAAATAAGACCATTTAACTCCTATTTAAAACCCTCTATGCTATACTAAATGTATGATGAATGAAAAACCGATACTCAAACAACTGCTGGAAAGCTCTGAAGGGAAAAAGCTGCTCTTTCTCGGGAAAGAGGAGATATTTACTGCCAAAGAGATCGAGCGGTTTTTAAAAAAGTACAAGATCACTAT
>DQSX01000026.1 GCA_015663065.1 Sulfurovum sp. | reverse complement strand
GAGACAGGCAAACCCATGCAGGAGATCACTGAGTTTTACATAGACCACTATCTTAAAGAGATGGCTGCACTGGGTGTACAAAGAGCTGAGATAGAACCTAAAGCCACAGAGTCACTGCAAGCCATTGAAAAGATGATACAAAAACTCATAGACAAAGATATGGCCTATGTCATCTCTACGGGAGATGTTTACTTTGACACTTCCAAAGACAGCCACTACGGCAATATTTCTCACAGAGTGGCAGACGATGAAGAGAGCCAAAGCCGTGTTGAACATACTTCAGAGAAAAGAAACCCTAAAGATTTTGCACTCTGGAAAGCCTGTAAAGGTGATGATGACATCTGTTTTGATACTGCCTTCTCTTCAGGCCGTCCCGGTTGGCACATAGAATGTTCTGCCATGATAGAAGCACACTTTGCAAAAGAGCACGGCACAGATGAATACAGCATAGACATTCACGGAGGCGGTGCTGACCTGCTTTTCCCTCATCATGAAAATGAAGCTGCACAGTCACGTTGTGCTACAGGACATGAACTGGCAAAGTACTGGATGCATAACGGCTTTGTGCAGATCAACGGTGAGAAAATGTCCAAGTCTCTTGGTAACTCTTTCTTTCTCAAAGATGCACTCAAAGTCTACGACGGAGAAGTGCTGCGTTACTACCTCAACTCCGTACACTACAGAAACGACTTCAACTTTTCAGAAGAGGACCTGCAAAAGTCCAAAAAAAGACTGGACAAACTCTACAGACTCAAAAAGCGTGTCTCTCCGGGGAAAGGCTCAACTGTCAACAGAGCTTTCAAACAAGCCCTGCTGGATGCCATGTCTGATGACTTAAACATCTCCACTGCCCTTGCAGTCATAGATGAAATGATCGCAAACACCAATGATGCTTTTGACAAAGAAGCAAAGAACAAAGCATTGAAAAAAGAGACTTTAGCAAATATTGCGTTTATTGATACACTTTTAGGCTTTGGAGGACAAGAACCATTTACCTATTTCCAAATAGGCATTTCAGAGGAAGAAAAAGCAGCCATAGAAACTTTGGTGGCTGAGCGTGTCGAAGCCAAAAAGAAGAAAGATTTTACACGTTCTGATGCTGTAAGAGATGAACTCACAGCAATGGGAATTGCTATTATGGATACTGCTGAGGGTACGGTGTGGGAAAAGGCATAAAAGATTAAAAAAGGTGTGCAATTGCACACCCTACGCGTAAGCAATTAGACCATACAATAAATCATAATACATTGAAGTAACGCAAAGAGATCCTGAATCAAGTTCAGGATGACGTAACCCATTAATTATAATTCGATATAATATCATCCATTATAACAACGGAGACAAACGTGTCACTATTTTCCTACCAGAACCTTAAAAAATTACTTTTTAAACTAGACCCTGAAACAGCCCATAGCCTTGCAGGACTGGGACTAAGAACAGCAGCTCACTTCCCTGTGATCTTACGTACTTTCAAAGAGCAGAACTTTGTAACAGCACCTATCATCCAGCAGGAGATCTTCGGACGAACCTTCCAAAATCCTGTAGGACTTGGTGCAGGTTTTGACAAAGACGGACAGTACATTACTGCTATGCCGACAATGGGCTTTGGTTTTACAGAGATCGGAACGGTCACTCCAAAACCTCAAGATGGAAATGCAAAACCGAGACTCTTCAGACTCATAGAAGACTCATCCATTCAAAATGCTATGGGATTTAACAACAAAGGGAAAGAGTTTATGTTGAGACAACTGAATAAACTCTATTTTTTTGACTACCCTCTTGGCATTAACATCGGGAAAAACAAACTCACTTCAGAAGAGGATGCACTGAAAGACTACGAAACACTCTTTAGAGCCTTTAAGGACTACGGTGATTACATCGTCATTAACATCTCATCACCAAATACACCGGGTTTAAGAGACTTACAGAATGAAGCGTTTATCAATGCTATCTTTGCTTTGGCAAAAGAGATCACTTCTCAACCGGTACTGCTTAAAATTGCTCCGGACATGACAGCTGAAGATGCCATAGCACTCTGTAAGACTGCAGTAGATGCAGGCGCAGCAGGGATCATTGCCACCAATACGACCATTGACTACTCTTTAACAGAACATGCAAAAGATTTTGGCGGTATATCAGGTGCATTGCTTACAGACAAGTCTTATGAACTTTTCAAAGCCATTGGGAAAGAGCTGTATGGTAAAACACTGCTCATCTCTGTAGGTGGGATCGACTCAGCAGAAGAAGCCTACAGACGCATCAAAGCAGGAGCATCACTTGTTCAAGTTTACTCTATGCTCATTTACAAAGGTCCTGCACTCATTAAAGAGATCAATGAAGGGCTTGTGAAGTTGTTGCAGGCAGACGGATACAGACATATTTCTGAAGCTATCGGAGCAGACTGGAAATAACCTGTAGGGTGCAATTCATTGCACCCTATATAAACAGGTGCAATGAATTGCACCCTACGGAGATAAACAATATGAATTTAAAAAAAACAATGACAAAATCAATTTTAGGATTGATACTATTTACAGGATTATCAATGGCAAACTCATTACCAAAACATTATACAAAAACACTGGACAACGGTCTTGAGATCGTTGTCATTCCTATGGACAATGACTCTGGGGTCATCACCACTGACATTTACTACAAAGTAGGAAGCAGAAACGAAGTTATGGGGAAAAGCGGCATGGCGCATATGCTTGAGCACTTGAGTTTTAAATCTACCGACAAACTTAAAGAGGGTGAATTTGACACTATCGTGAAAAGCCGCGGCGGGGTGAACAATGCAGCTACCGGCTTTGACCATACACACTACTTCATCAAGACTGCCAGTAAGAACATGGGCATGACCTTTGATCTTTTTGCTGAGTTGATGCACAATCTGAAACTCACAGACGAAGAGTTCCAGAAAGAGCGTGATGTGGTAGCAGAAGAGAGACGTTTAAGAACAGACAACAACCCAATGGGTTATATGTATTTCAGACTTTTCAACACACACTTTACCTATCATCCGTACCACTGGCTCCCTATTGGCTTCATGGAAGACATTTTAACCTGGAAGATCGAAGATATCAGAGATTTCTATCACAGATATTATCAGCCTAACAATGCCACACTTATTGTTGCAGGTGACATTGACCCAGAAGAGGTATTTAAAGAGGCAGAAAAATATTTTGGAAAGATCAAAAATGAACACAAGATCCCGACAGTCAAAGCTGTTGAACCAAAGGTAGACGGTGCAAAAAGAGCTGTACTTCACAAAGAGAGCAACAAGGTAGATACACTGGCTATAGCCTACTCCATTCCAAATTTTGAGCATGAAGACCAGGTGGTACTTTCAGCGATCTCTCAAATCTTATCAGCAGGAAAATCTTCACGTTTTGAGAAAAAACTGGTACAGGAAAAACAGCTGGTCAATCAGATCTATGGGTACAACATGGAGCTTAAAGACCCGGGTGTTTTTCTCATCATGGCATTGTGTGCACCGGGTGTTGATCCAATAGAAGCAGAAAAAGAGATTCTTCTTGAGCTGGAGAAGATCAAAAACGGGGACGTGACACAGGCGGAACTTGACAAAGTCAAGATCAACACCAAAGCAGAATTCATCTACTCTTTGGAGAGTTCAGCTTCAGTCTCAGGGCTATACGGAGACTACTACGTCAAAGGAAATATAAAACCTTTACTTGAATATGAAGAGAAATTAGATAAAATTACACTCAAAGATATTAGCGATGTTGCTAAAAAGTATTTTGACCATGATCTGTCAACTACAGTGATACTCAAAAAACAAGAAACAAAATAGATATAAATAGAGCAGGACATAAATAATGAACAACTACATCACAGGGGCAACGACAGCAGTTATTACCCCGTTCAAAAATGGTAAATTAGATGAAGCTACTTACGCAAGTCTCATTCAAAGACAGATAGACAACAACATAGATGCTATCTGTCCCGTGGGAACAACCGGTGAATCTGCAACACTCACACATGACGAGCATAACCGTTGTGTTGAGATCGCCGTAGAGGTCTGTAAAGGGTCTAAAGCAAAAGTACTTGCCGGTGCAGGAAGCAACGCTACACTTGAAGCCATAAAGATCGCAAAACATGCAGAAAAATGTGGTGTAGATGCGCTCTTCTCTGTTAGTCCATACTACAACAAACCAAGTCAAGAAGGACTTTACCAGCACTACAAAGCCATTGCTTCTGCGGTGAACGTACCTTTTATGCTTTACAATGTACCAGGACGTACTGGTGTGGACATTCTTCCAGACACGGTAAAAAGACTGTTTGATGATGTTGAAAATATTATGGGAATCAAAGAAGCAACCGGTTCCATTGAAAGAACGGTTGAGCTTTTGGCAAAAGTACCTGACTTGTATGTTTTCTCAGGTGATGATGCGATCGACTTTCCTATTTTGGCAAGCGGAGGGAAAGGGATCACTTCTGTGACAGCCAACCTTCTCCCAGACTTGAAAGCAGACTTGACACATGCAGCACTTGAAGGTGATCTAAAGAGATCAAAAGAGATCAACGACCAGCTTTTTGAGATCAACAAAGTGCTTTTCTGTGAAAGTAACCCTATCCCGATCAAGGCAGCCATGTACATTGCAGGGTTGACTGAGACTTTGGAGTACAGACTTCCATTGGTATCCCCAAGTTCTGAGAACATGAAAAAGATCGAACAAGTCATGAAAAAATATAAAATTGCAGGAGCATAAAATGTCAAATATGAAAGGTAAAACAGTCGTTATCACCGGAGCCACAAAAGGCATTGGTAAAGCCTGTGCAGAGAAATTTGCATCTCAAGGTGTGAATGTTGCATTTACGTACAATTCCAATAAAGAAGCTGCTGATACAATAGCTGCAGAGCTGACTTCGAAGTATGGCGTTAAAGCCAAAGCCTACCCACTCAATATTTTGGAACTTGATGAGTTTAAACCTCTTTTTCTTGCCATAGATGAAGATTTTGACAGAGTAGACTTCTTTGTATCTAACGCAATGATCTACGGCCGTCCTGTAGTAGGCGGTTACGGTAAATTTATGAAACTTAGACCGACAAAAGGCTTACAGAACATCTTTACAGCAACCGTAGGTGCGTTCGTACGCGGTTCGCAGGAAGCGGCTACCCGTATGGAAAAAGTGGGTGGCGGTGCCATTGTGACACTAAGCTCGACAGGTAACCGCATTTACATCGACAACTATGCCGGTCACGGCACAAACAAAGCAGCCGTTGAAGCTATGAGCCGTTACGCTGCTGTTGAGTTGGGAGAAATGGGTATTCGTGTCAATGCTGTTTCAGGCGGACCGATAGACACTGATGCACTCAAAGCCTTCACCAACTACGAAGAGGTAAAAGCAGAAACCATCAAACGTTCAGCCGTCAACAGAATGGGAAGCCCGGATGACCTTGCAAGTTCAGTATATTTCCTCTGTACAGAAGAAGCATCTTGGATCACAGGTCAAACACTAGTCGTAGACGGTGGAACAACATTTAGATAAACAGACTCTTTTGGAACCTCGAATTCATTCGAGGCAGAGTTACGATACCATCATGTAAATATTGTCCCGAAACAAGTTTCGGGTTCCTGTATATTTAAAAAGGAGAAGAAGGTGAAAAACAAAGCACAAATTTTCAACATCCCAAACATTCTAGCCTTCAGCCGTCTTCTCTTAGCCCCCGTCATGTTCCTCTTTTTAGTCAATCAGGATGCCTCTATTTTCGAAGGTATAGACAAATCATGGTTAAACTTCACCGCAGCATTCATCTTTGTCCTCGCCTCTGCAACAGACTTCTTTGACGGTTACATCGCCAGAACCTTTGACCAAGTCACTGTACTTGGTTCGATACTGGATCCGCTTGCTGACAAAATGCTCACGCTTGCCGGTTTTTTAGGCTTGATGATGTTAGGTGCTGCTTCACCCTGGGCCATTTTCCTCATCATCACCCGTGAACTTTTCATTACAGGTCTTCGTGTCTCAGCTGTCAGTCAGGGTCTGGATATTTCTGCCTCATGGATGGGAAAAGTAAAAACTGTGGTACAGATGATCGCTATAGGTTTTCTGCTCATGCAATGGCCTGGAGGCGAAGCACTTTTATGGTTGGCCGTTGCTTTAACACTTTACTCCGGTTATGAATATGTAAGAGATTTCTTCAAAAACACTTCTCTTTCCCTCTAAAATGACTAAAAAAGCTAATTGATTAAAAATTAATCAACTACTTCATTAACCAATCATTAATTTATGATACTATTCCTCACATAAACAAAATAAGGAATAAAATGAAATTTACAAAATTAAGTCTAGTAGCTGCTTTAGCTGTTAGCGCTGCATTCGCAGGCGGAGACATTGAGCCGGTAGCTGCTCCAGTAGCTGAATTCCCACAAACAACAATTGGTGGAAAAGCAACAGCTTACTATTCAACTGATGATTCAGTTGTTGATATGTTTGATAAAGAGAGTTCAGCACTCGGCACGGCAATTACTCTAGACGTTTCACATAAATTTAATGCAAATATTGCTGCTAATGTAACTGCAGTTGGTTTTGCAAACGTACTTGATGATGGTATATTCTCTTTTCAAACAGCAGGAGAATATTTTGAAGGTGAAAAATCAGGTGCATATTTTAACGTTGCAAATATCACAGCAAACTATGGTGGAACAACTGTAGTTCTTGGTCGTCAACTTCTTAATACACCAATGCTGAGTGGTTTTGACTGGTTATTGGCTCCAGGTGCATTCGAAGCATATACAGCAGTTAACTCTTCAATTGAAAACCTTACATTTGTCGGTTCATATGTCAGAACATTTAGAGCAAATAACTCTGGTACAGACTTTGCAACCCTCGATGGTGACAACTGGACAGTGAGTGCTGCATTCGATAATGATGCTTTATCTGGATCTGTTTGGTATTATAATATTGATGCAGGTTCGTATACACAAGTTTATGCAGATGCAGGATACAATTTTGGTGTTGCTAAAGTAATGGGTCAATATGTATATACAGATATTGACAATGATGAAGCATCGAATGTATTTGGTGTAAAAGCAACTGCAACACTTGGTGCCTTCAACCTTATGGCTGCATATGTTAATGTATCTGACAATACTGCTAGATGGGTAGGTATTATGGATGGTCTATACACAAGTTCATGGAATTCAACTACTGGTTCTTCTATGGGTAACAACTTCAAAGTTGAAGCTGGTACTGAATTTGCAGGAATCACTGCTTCTGTATCTTATGCATATTATGAATATGATGATCTTACAACAGACAACGAAGGTTCAGAAATCGATGTAATTCTCGGATACAACATTACTGATACTATTGATATCAATGCTGTATATACCAACACTGATTGGGGATACAATACAGATGCCATCAACGCTCTTGAGATCTACGCAAACTACAAGTTTTAATCTCAACAT
>DQSX01000134.1 GCA_015663065.1 Sulfurovum sp. | reverse complement strand
ATGTCGGGAGATGTCGGAGCGGTTGAACGTGCCGGTCTTGAAAACCGGTGAGGGTAATACCTCCGGGGGTTCGAATCCCCCTCTCCCGGCCACTACTCAATCAAAAATTTATCTATTAGTCACAAATTTTTAAAATACACGATATAATCTTATACTTTTTATTTAAGGGGCATAATGATGTCAGAAAACTTAGGAAAACTCATATTACGTTTAATGCTGGGAGGGTTGATGCTCTTTCATGGTGTGCATAAGGCCATACATGGGGTAGGGTTCATTAAGGCGCTTGTGGTAGCACATGGTTTGCCGGAATTTGTGGTTTATGGTGTGTATGTAGGGGAGATACTTGCACCGATTCTGTTGATCCTGGGATGGCGAAGTCGCATATGGGCAGGGGTGATCGCTTTCAATATGATCGTGGCTATCTATTTGACACAATTGTCTGCTTTTGTAAATCTGGGTGGTCATGGTGCCTGGGCATTGGAAGTACCGATGTTCTATCTTTTAAGTGCACTGGCAGTAGTATTGTTGGGCTCGGGTAAATATGCCATAGCCAGAGATTAGTACATTTTGATTGCACAGACCTTTTGTATAGTTGTGCAATTCAATACAAAAGGTAACTTATGACCATTTTTTTTAAACACTTTCTGCCTCTTCTTTTTTTAACATTTTCATTTGGCTCAGATATGAAACCATGGACAGCACAAATCAACAAGCTTTCAACCTTTGAAAAAAATGTCATTGTCAATAAAGGTACAGAACGTGCTTTTTCGGGTAAATATGTAAACACTACAGACAAAGGTATTTACAAGTGTAAAGTATGTGGTACGGCACTTTACAGATCTGATGACAAATTCAATTCACACTGCGGTTGGCCAAGCTTTGATGATGCTTTGCCCGGGGCCATCAAAGAGGTGCCTGACAGAGACGGCAGACGTACAGAGATCGTGTGTGCGAAGTGTGGGGCACATATGGGACATGTATTCAGAGGGGAGGGTTTAACAAAGAAAAATGTACGGCATTGTGTCAATTCGGTCTCGCTGCAGTTTGACAAAAAGAAAGCAGTCTCTAGCAATTTGAAAAAAGCCTATTTTGCAGGCGGATGTTTCTGGGGTGTGGAGTATTATCTTGAAAAGATACCTGGGGTCAAAGAGGTTACCTCAGGTTTTATGGGTGGTCATGTGAAGAATCCGGGTTATTATGATGTTATTCGTAAAAAGACGGGACATCTTGAAACCGTAGAGGTCTTGTATGACCCTTTAAAAGTCTCTTATGAGACGCTGGCTAAGACCTTTTTTGAGATTCATGATCCGACACAAAAGAACGGGCAGGGGCCTGACATAGGTTCACAGTATCTCTCCGCTGTTTTTGTCAACAATGCTCAAGAGAAAAAAACTGTCAACAAACTCATTCATATTTTAGAGGGAAAAGGGTTGAAGATCGCTACAAAAGTGTTGCCAAAAGCACCTTTCTACTCTGCTGAGGAGTATCATCAGAACCACTATGAACGCAAAGGCGGGAAGCCTTATTGTCACAGACGTGTGAAAAGATTTGATTAGCCATTTATTTTCCCTTCGACAGGCTCAGGGAACGAAAGGGTAGCAACGGTTGCTGAACTTGTTGAAGTCAACCTCTTGTATTTATCATCCAGATGGAAAAGATATTAATGTAGTTCCAAAAGCTTTGAATATTCTCATCAGAGCTTAGTTCTTCATCTATAATAGGCTGAAGCGCTTCTTCAAAACAGATAAGCCAGTGCAGCCTGGACTCCGGTGTAATGGCAAAAGGTGCATGCCTTCTACCCATTTGAGGTGCACCACGGTTTTGGTTGAAATAGGGTTTCCCCCCACAAATCTGGATGAAGAAGTCTGCAGAGGTCTGTCCTGCATTTTTCATCTCATCGATCTCTTGAGGGAAAAGTGCTTTTATGGGGCTTTGGAACAGACACATGTAAAACCTGTCAAGCAATGCACGCATGCCTTCTTCTCCAATATCTGTTAAGAACTCCGGATTTGGTTTTGTGACAGGGGGAGTGACCCCCTCCTGATAAGGGAGAATAGTAAAATTGAGTGAAGATTGTGAAAAGTTCATGAGATACCTTTTTGTTAAAGGTTATAGCAATTTATTTAAACTGTGTCAAGCCTGCTATTGTGATGTTAGGCTAACGACAGCCTCCTGAACCGCAACTGCCACCATTTTCAATAGCAAAAGAGTTATAGTATCCGCATGCAGTACATTCATAAGAGAGCAATTTAGGTCCTGAACATCCACCAGATCTCTGATCAACCAGTTCTATGGTATCTTTGTGACATCTTGGACAGTATCCTCTTTCAATACTTGCCAATTCCTCTTTTTTCTCTTTGAGGTAATAGATATAGACCAACACTGATCCTGAAAGAATGATAAGTAAAAATGCCAATAGGTAAAAATCCATATAGGGTTCCTTTGTTAGTGTGTCGCGTAGTGTTTCAAGACGGCAATACGTTGTTTATAGTCAGGTAAGTGTTTTTCAACCAGCGACCAGAAACTTTTTTGATGATGTTTATGTACTATATGTGCCAGTTCATGCACCACAATATACTCTATGATATCCTGTGGTAGTTTCATCATCATCGTGTTAAAGCTAAGGTTATTGTTTCTTGAACAGCTTCCCCACTGACGTCTGGTTTTCCGAAAGGAGCATTTATTGTACGTTAACTGCATCACAGAAGCCCAATAATTCACTAGATCTGGAATGCACTCTTTGGCCTTCTCTTTATAGAAGGTGTCAATATGTTTTTGAAAAACAGCTTCATCATAGCTGCTGTAGTAAAGAGTGAACTGTGTCTCTTCAAAAACAAGCTTGGTTCTTTTTTTTGTATAGGTTTGCAGTACAAGAGGGTAAGGCTTTCCGTAAAGGTAGAGTATACTCTCTTTTGAAAAGTCAAGAGCCTTGCCTTTTTTTTGCATGATCTTCTCTTTGGACCGGTTGATCCATGAAGACTTTTTCAGCAAAAGTTTTTCTATATAGTCTTGAGAGACTTTAGGAGACTTGATGATGAGATTGCCTTCATCATCAAAACTGAGATACGTATGTTTAAGCCGATTGTTTACAATATGTTTGTAGACAGGTAAAATGTGCATCAGACTTAATTGAGCAGCCTGTTGTTTTTGTATTTTGCTTTTCTACATACCTTACCACTTGGATAATAAGTGTAGGCATAACCATTCTTTAGTCCATTTTGGTAGGTATAAGTGATCATTCTGTCCCCATTGGGATAAAAGGCTTTTTCTACACCATGTATTTTGCCATTAACATAAGGTGTCTGTTTGATGACACGACCTTCTTTATCGTAGATGGACATAATCCCGTTACGTACACCATTGGTGATGTTGACGGATGAGGTCTGGTGACCTTCGAAACCGAAAGTTCTTTTAATTCCATTTTTTCCTGTACTGTCTGACCAGACAAACTCAGAACGTAATTGACCGCCTGTATAATACTCTTTTTCTACTTTCTTGCCAAAAGATGGAGAATCACATGCCGTGAAAAAGAACAGTGCAAAGAGAGAAAGGAGAAAAGAGAGTTTTTTAGTGTGTAACATTTGTTGTAACCCTTGTTTTAAATCTAAACTTAGTATACAGTAAATTACTTTGTCTTTCAAACTATGGTGCTTTGAAAAGACGATAAAATAATATGTTATAATTTGTACAAATATACTTAAGTATACAATAAGGAGTAGTGTGATGAAAAGAAAAAAAGGTATAGTATTGGGCTTACTGGCAACGGGGTTATTTCTCCCTACTGTAGTAATGGCAGGACATTTTTGGGTAGGTCTTTTTACGAAAGATACACCCTACACAGAGCAATCTTTTATCTCAAACACAAAATTGGCACAATTTAACCGTGCCATAGAAAAAGAGTGGAGAAATGGCTCCGATATTATAGATATTGAGTATGGAGATGACCGATGGATGGCGATCTCTGCAAAAGGTACAGGCTTCTCGCAACAGGTTTACCTGCATAAAAGAGACTGGAAAAAGTTTGAAGCTGCGGTGGAAAACTATAAAAAGCAGGGTTTTGTTCTTACAAATGTTGAAAATGGAAAAGGCTACTGGCTTGGTATATTGGCTAAAGGAAGTCGTTACTCTGATGTACTACTGACAAACACGCGTTACGAAGAAGCATTTTTAAAAGAGATCAGTGCACAATGGAAGCAGGGGTATCACCTCATAGATGTGGAACCTGCAGAGGGAACCTGGGTAGGTCTTTTTGCTAAAAATACAGGTTTTTTAGAGCAGGCGTATCACAGTATTGATGATTGGGATGGTGTACCAAAGATCATTGAAGAGAGATGGGCAGAGGGTTTCAGACTCAACAGCATAGAGTACGGCGGAGGGAAATGGTTCTGTATTTTTGTTAAAGATGCACATAAAACGGAAGAGTCATACACCACAAACTCTGAAATACCTAGCTTTAGAAAAGCTATACGCAAACAATGGAACAGAGGCTATCAGCTTATAGACCTTGCTCATGGAAGAGACTAATCTTTAGTCTCTTTACGCAAGAGAAGCAACACCACCCCATGTTGTGCAAAGTAGAAGCGTTTGACTTCTTTGAGTGTCGTCGTGGGTAAAAGTGCAGGAAGTCCGCCTTTTGAAACGTACGTTCTAAAGTTTCGGTAATGCTCTCCTCCGGCGAACCATTCGATGGCATAGATGAGCATTTTTGAAAGCATGGATGTTTTTTCACTCAGTTCATAGTCAACGATTAGTATATCCCCGCCCTCGCTAGTTACACGTACCATCTCTTCTACGATCTTGTGTGCAGTATCATGGTCTTTTTCATGCAGCGCAAAGGCAGTCATCACCAATGCGAACTTTGCATCTTTATAGTGCATTTGACTGGCATCCTGGTGTTTGCATAGGGCTTTGACCTTCCCCTTGTTTGCAATGTTGAGCATTGCATCTGAAATATCAATACCCTCCGCGTCAAAGCCCTGTACCTTAAGCTGTTTCAGTTGATCACCTGTACCGCAGCAGACATCAAGGATAGTCTTATATTGATACCGTTTGATGACCTTGATCACCCGATTACGTATAGGCTGCATAAAAGGAAAAAGCAACCTGTCGTAAAATTTGGCACTGTATTTATACTCTTCCATTTTGTGACTACTTACTTCCCCAATAAGGCTTCCATAGACTTATCTTGTTCTTCGGTTTTTTCATAAGAAGGACCTTTTATTTTATTGTTGAGTATAGCATATTAAGTGAATTAATCTTTATGTGTTTAGAATTGTTGCGAGAAGACAACTGGATAAAATTTCTTTGGTTAGTAGTTTTTATGGCTGAGAGGAAGGGATTCGAACCCTCGGTGAGTTACCCCACACAGACGTTCCAGGTCTGCACCTTCGACCACTCGGACACCTCTCATCAATACTTACCATTGTCATCGTAAGCAATAAGCAAAAGGTAGTTTTGGATTATTGTTTAGATAGTTGTAAGTACCTCTTCCCAGATTACTGCGGCACACAGTAAAGAGAGGTGGGCTGCTATGTTCCCATCCTGACCCGTTGTCTCTCAGAACCATTGCACAGGTCTGAAAAGAGGCGAGAGAATTATAGTCAAAGAATGCTTAGGTTTTGGCTACTTCAACAAGCCCAGTAACCGAAAACCAACAATATTATATTAAGATATCAGTCCCTGAGCCAGTTTAAGGGTTAGTTCTCTTCATTGTGGGAGACAGACCATTCATTAAAGGGCAGGGCCTCAAAATGTAGTTTTTCTATATTAAATTCATAAGTGTTGGCAACGGTGATGACAGTGACTTTTTTTACAGCATGTTTTTTATAGATCGAAAATTTGTTTTGGGATTTGACCCAGAAAGAGTCTTCACTCTCAAAAGGAGCAGTAATGATGAGTTCATTGTCTCTGGTAATGTAGCCATGGTTTCCCAAGGTAGAGATGGACACTTTATGTTTAATGAGTGTCAGAGCGATCATAGCGTCAAATTGTGTGCCAAAAGGCTGGTAGGCTGTCAGGTATTTGACAAAAGCAAAGTCATACATGAGCATTTTCTTTCCACTGCGTTTGATGCCGTTGTCAATGAAATAGAGTAATCCCTCCTGAGTAAATCGTTTGATCGCTTGATAGACGAAATCTTTGGAGATGCGGAAGTGCTCTTTGGTAAAACTGTAGATCTGGTGCGTGGTCATGGGTAGGGTGTTGTGACGTGCCAGAATGAGAATGAGAGACTGTTCATTGGGGGAGAACTGCTGCTGGAAGAACTGTTTCATGGCAAGCGTGGTGTTTCCGGTATGTTTCGCCATGGCAGGCAGGGTACCTGCTTTGAGAAAATGGTTAAAAGCAAGGGTGGCTGAACTTGCCTGTTCAAAGGCAAAGAACTCTTCATAGTCCAGAGGAAAAAGTACTACACTTTCAAAACCCTCCTCTTCTATGGCTATGCGGCTGACAATAATGGTTCGGGCTACGTTTGGAAAACTTTCCATCATCCCCTCTTCATAATGGTCAAGAATAAGCTCTGAGATATTGAATTCAGAGATGAATTCCTGAAGCGGCAGGGTATCTAAGGTGTTAAGGATGAGATTGGGGTCTTCAAGATCAAGGTAGAGTGTCTGCTCATCCTGTTCCTGCAAATAGTCAAGTACCAGCGCAGTCTTGCCAGAGCCTCTTGCTCCGTGAAGATTGATATTTCCTTGTTCGGGAAGGGATGTTTTTCTCCGTATAAACTGCATATTGGCAGGAGGATGTTCATGATAATGTTCTAAAAGATCCATTCTAACTCCATAAGTTTCCTTGTAAAAAGGAAATAATTTTTTATATTGTAGCCAGATTAGCCTAAAAAGCATTGCATGTTTAAAACAATTTGGATATAATTCGCGTTCCTAAATTTATGTTAGAGGGTAAAAACCCTGTGTTTAGGCACCTTGGCTTTGCCATGCTGACGAGTTCTTTTAAAGGTAAAATATGGAAAAAATTAGATTGAAGCTTAAAGCTTATGATCACAGAGT
>DQSX01000245.1 GCA_015663065.1 Sulfurovum sp. | reverse complement strand
TTTTCCATGTCATAAATGATGTCTATTCCCGCAATGTCCGTACCGCAAACCTTTGCTGCCTTTTTTGCTATCTCAATCACTTCATCATCCGGATCTCTTAAAAATACTGAACCACCTGATGTAACATTAGTACGCCAGTCTGTCTTAGATGCTTTACGTCCATAACATCCTACAAATTCACCATCTACGATGTCTACACGGAAATCTGTATTATCATATTTTATAAACTTTTCAACATAGAAGAAACGCAAGTCCATTTGATTTAGAAATGGCATAAGCATATCTAGTGTTGTCTGGTTTTCAATCTTTGTAAGTCCTACACCACCCCAACCATCTGTTGGTTTATAAACCATTTTAGACCATTTTTTCATGATCTTTCCAAGCTGTTTAGAATTATCTCTGTGGCAAAGCTGAAACTCCGGTGTAGCTATACCATGTCTCTGAAGCAAAAATGAAGTTTGAAACTTATCTTCCGTTAGAGCAAACGAATCATAAGAGTTGATCATTGGTATGACACGATTGAGCGCCTGATAAAGAAACATTTGGTATTGGGTCTGTTCACCGGCATTGTAAGAGAAGAAAAGGTCAAGCTCATCCACTTTTTGCTTTTTATAAAGAATATGTCCATTCTTTGCTATGGCATGATGAAGCTTAATATCAGTAACTGTTTCGATCTCTCTCTCTTTTAACTTTTTAACGATCTTATCCTGGATCTTATCACCACCACCATTTTGATAAAGCCACATACCGATTTTTCTAGACATTGTGTTTCCTTTTGATATTTAAAGTAGTACTTTACCATATTTCACTAAAATATAGGTCAAGATTAAGATAATTATATTATTTAGTGTTATTAAAACGTTATTATTTTGTAATCAAACAAAGGTAGACCATGTCAAACATTAATTTTTCAGAACTTCAAAGCATCATTGAGATCAACTCCTGGACCGGCAATAAAGAAGGGGTTGATAAAAACGGAGAGATTTTCGCCTATTGGATGGAAGAGATGGGTTTTAGTCTCACACGCTACCCAAGAGAGAATATTGGAGACCATCTGCATCTTATTTCACCGAAAAAAGAAGGAAGACAACTTCTGCTGCTTGGACATCTCGATACTGTATTTCCTCAGGGAACTTTTGAAAACTTTACAGAAGATGAAGAGTGGATCTACGGCCCGGGTGTCTGTGACATGAAAGGCGGTAACTATGTGGCACTTCAGGCACTCAGAAATGTGCATAAAAAATATGGAGCCATCCACAACATAGATTTTTTACTGGTCTCAGATGAAGAGACAGGGTCTGACGACAGCAAACACCTCTCTGCCAAACTGGCTCAAGAGTCTGGGTATGACTACTGTATGGTCTTTGAAGCTGCCGGCGTACATGATGAAGTGGTCATTGGCAGAAAAGGGGTGGGTACATTCTTCATAGACATTGAAGGTATCGCTGCACATGCAGGGAACCACTACAGCAAAGGGGCAGACGCCAACCTTGAAGCAGCCCTGAAACTGCAGGCACTGGTGGAGTTGACCGATCTTGAAAAAGAGACCACCGTCAATGTAGGTAAACTCTCCGGGGGAATTGGTGCAAACACCATCTCCCCTAAAGCCCACTTGACTTTTGAACTGCGTTATACCAATACAGAAGAGAGAGACAGAGTACTCAAAGCCATAGATGAGATCGTCAAGAATGAGTATGTGAGAGGCACAACCTCAACACTCTCAGGAGGCATCCAAAGAGACGTCATGCAACCCTCTTCTGAACAGGCAGCTTTTGTAAAGAGAATCAACGAACTTTGTAATATTACCCTACCCACAGAAAAACGCGGCGGTGTCTCTGATGCAAACATCATATCGTCTCAAGGTATTGCCACACTGGACGGCTGGGGACCTTACGGTGACGGTGACCATACCATCCATGAAAGAGCATCCAAAAAAAGTTTTGAAGAGCGTATTGACCTGGTGACTGAGATATTTGAACACTTTTTAGCGGGGAAGATCTAACGCAACTTCTCCGTCAACTCTTTATACTTCTGTTCCAATTGAATATTCTCAAAAGGGACGAGGTTTGGTACCTGTATCTTGCTGACCTCTTCAAACATACTCTGACTCTCGTTTATCAGATCAAACAGATCTGCTGAGAGCATCACGGTTGCATAGGTGTTTTTTGAAAGTTTCAGATTCTCTTTTGAAATTTTCTGTGCTTGCATCATATTGTTTCGTGAAGAAATAATATCATTTTTATAGAGTTTCGCTGCTTTGTTGGTAAGCATCTGGGCATCCAGGTTATTGTTGTAAATAGAGCGTCTTCTTGCATCTTCTTCCTGGGCTTTAAGTCTGTTAGTGTTAACCATCATCTCTGCAGAATCAGAAATCATTTTATCTATTTTGGGAAGATAGACGTTATTGCATTTGTCAATATATTTTTGCTGTATGTACACGACCAGTTCAAGCAGAACCTGATGCATCCCGTAATACTTCTTCGCTTGCGTCAACTCCTCTTTACTCGCTTTCATCAAGACCAGGATCTGCTTGGTAATGTGTTTGAGTGTCTCCATAACCAGTGATATCTGTATAATATCATCTCCATCAACCCGTGTCAGTAGTACATCTATCTGTGCAGCACTTAAATTTACACCGATCTCTTCAAAATTCTTCTTAAGATCCTCTTTTATGATGCGAATCTCATTCTCTAAAATACCATTTTCATTTTTGGTCTCTTCGATTTTTGTATCGTATTCTGACTTTGTGGTGTAGATGGCAGATCTTTTGGGTGCGCCTACTCTTTTTTCACGGTACTTCAAGATATTTGCTTTGTTACTCGAGATCTCTTTTTTGAGTTTTTCCATTTTGGTCTTATAGATCAACAGGTCATCTTCTATCAACCCGTTGACGATCATCTCAAAGAGTTGGTTGATATCTTTTTGTACATCTTCTTTATCGGTTCCGATCCATGTAGAGTCAGGGGCATTGTTGAGTTTGTCTATATTCTTTGCACCCTCTTCCAAGTCCGGGTAGATCTTGTCCCATACTTTGTCCATGCGTTCCTCTTTGGTCAGAGGCTGGGTCTCTACATTCTCTTTATAGAGTAAAATAGTTTTGTTTTTTGTCTCATTATAGATCTCATTACTTTTTTCCAGCATATCAGACTTCCAGTCAGCCTGTAGTGAGGTAATCAGCAATAGTAAGAGCGTACCCTTTTTCATTTTCTACCTTATAGTATTTTATAGCTATTATTATACACTATTTTGTTTCAGCAATACACATCTCTTTTTCATCAGCATTCTTGATCTTCCAACAACTGTTCTTACCGTAGGCAGAGGCTTCACAGTAAGCTTTTGTATCATTGTCTTTAATGCGCCAACAATTCTTTTTGTGCTCAAATTTACTTTCACAAAGTGCTTTGGTATCTTTATTCTTGATCTTCCAGCAGTTCTTTGCTTCAAGTGTCAGTGCAAACACCGTGAACAGTAACAGAAAACTAATGTAACGTTTCATTTTTATCACCTTGTTTTTTAAGTAGTACCAGATAGATCGCAACCGAGATACCTGCTGAGCCCAATATCATCAGCATCACCATCATTTGGTAACGTACTGCTATTAACGGGTCTACGCCTGAGAGTATCTGTCCCGTCATCATCCCCGGCAGTGAGACAAGCCCCACAGCAAAAAGAGAATTGATAATGGGGATGAGTGCCGCTTTATACGATGTTGCTCTTGCTTCTGTGTAACTGTACCCTCTTTCATTCTCAGTCTCAAACCTTTCAGCGGAGATGCTCACTGCATTCATGGAGTTGGCAAATATCATCCCTGCCAGCGGTATGAGAAATCGTGGCTCATACCATGGGTTCAGATCAAGTACCCCAAACACCACCATAAGCAAAGTAAAAATACCCCCAATAAATATGGAGATGAACGCATAAAGATACAAGTTTCTATTTTTCTTCTGTAAGGGACGCAAGGCTATCATAGCGGCTGCAACGAGCATTACAGAGAGTATTAATATTACTAAATATGAAGAATTAGAAGTAAAGATATAGGTCAACACATACCCGATGAGTATGAGCTGTAAAAGCATTCTAAAGAGTGCATAAAACAGGGTTGTCTTATCCTGTGTCCATCGCATATAGATCACGATCACCACTGCCACAGGGATCATGACCCAAAGAAGGTCAAACAATGAAATATTGTAGATGGATGTATTCATGCCTCTTCCTTTTAACATATTATAACGAACTCTCAGATTTATCAGAGCGTTCTATTAAACTAACTCCATTACACTATGCTTAGTAAATACATAAAAGGCAAAAGATGGATCTATACACTACCATAGCAATCGCCCTACTCTATATAGTATTTTACTCATTGCAGGTATAGCCATGCTCTTTCTACCTGGTCAAGGTCTTTTAACCATTATTGGAGGACTGTTCTTAATGAACTTTCCTTACAAATATCAAATTGAAAAGTGGGTCATAAACAAACCTATAGTGCTTAAAACATTTAATTTAATTCGTAGAAAAGCGAAGAAAGAGCCCTTCACTTTATAATCAAAGGGTTCATTCTTCCACATCTGCCAATGTCAAAGCAAAAAGTACATTCACTCCGTGCTGCATCAAAACTTTTTGTGCTTCCTGAAGTGTGATGCCTGTGGTGATGATGTCATCTACCAGTATGGCATGCACATCTTCTGTACCAGTGTAGACAAAGTCACGGGGATGATCTAAGCGAAACTGTAGTGATTTTCCAGAGTAATTGACTCTGTTTGCTGCAAGCAGTGAAGCATGTTCCGGTATGGAGGTTTTGGTTTTCATAGCCTGGGTTAACAGGGAAACATGGGCATACCCGCTTTTGACATATTCATCGACACCCACAACATACACATCCCCATCATTATTTTCTACAAACTCTTTTATGAATGGTTTCATGGTCATTTCAGCCAACATTTTAAATATACGGTGTCCTTCTGGCTTATGTTTAGTATGAAGCAGTGACTCAATGCTTGAATAACGGTAAAAAGAGATCACATCCATCGTTCCTACTTTTTTAGTACGGATGCTGGGTACAAAGATTTGTTCTTTACAGGTTTTGCAAAGGGCTGCATAGCTGAGTGCAGCACAGGAATAACAACGCATATTTATCCTTTGTAGGGTGCGTTTCCCAACGCACCTTTTATCACCCTTACGGCAAATGTTATATTTTATGCAAATTTTATTATGTGCTGCGTAGGAAACGCACCCTACGGGATGATCTGATTCAAAGCTTCAACAGCACCCATTGGCAGTTCTATCTCTGCACCAAAACTCTCTCGAGGGTTAATACGGATCACAGGGATAGAAAACCTTTTGGCTATTTGATCAGAAGTATTACGCACGGTTGGTACTGCTGTCCCTGCCCCAATCTCTACAATAACAACTTTGCCACCCTCTTCTTCTATGTTATCCATCCATTTAACCAATCTTTCTCTTTGTCCATTGGTTCGGGCATACTCCCAGCCATAATCACCGAACATCAGTATATTGGGTCTTGCCATAGCCCCACAGAATGGACAGGAAGGTAAAGGTTCTTCTGCTTGGAAACCCTCAGCTATTGCTATGTTTGTATCATCTGAAGACCATAATATACCCTGACAGTTGTCGATACACTGCAGATTATGAATAGAACCGTGACACTCCATCACCCTCTCATCTTTAAACCCTGCAATTTGAAATTGACCATCCACATTGGAAGTGAAAACAAAGGCTCCATATTTTTTAGTATTAGATAGTTCTAAAAGCTTTGTAAAACCTTCATGAGGTATGGTGTCACGGTAAAGATGCAACCTATGTCCATAAAAAGCCCAAGCCAACTGAGGGTCTGACTCAAACCACTCAGGGTTTGCCATCTCCTCAAACTGAAGCCCTAACTCTTTGGCTTTAGGGTAAGCATTCCAAAACCCCTCCACCCCTCTAAAGTCAGGCAGTCCGGAGTCCACTCCCATCCCTGCCCCGGCAGTGATGAATATGGCATCTGCTTCTGCTAACAGTTTTTTAGCTTTTTTAAGGTTTACTGTAATGTTCATGGAAAGATTATAACATATCCAAAGGGCTTGAGACTTTTCCTTTGTTCATCTCAGCTACTACGTGTGTATAAACCATTGTGGTCTCTATACTTTTATGACCGAGTAATTCTTGTATACTTCGCAAGTCTATGCCATTTTGTAAAAGGTGTGTGGCATATGAATGTCTAAATATATGTGAAGTTACTCTTTTATGAACCTGTGCTTTAAGAGATGCCTGTTTTATATTTCTTCCTAAAGTTTTTTCATGCACATGATGTCGCCTGATAATCTCACTTCTAGGATCTTTTGCCACATTTCGCATAGGAAACAAAAACTGCCATTTGGTTTCAAACTTTGCATTGGGGTATTTGCGTTCTAGTGCATAAGGCATATATACACTTCCATACCCGTCCGACAGATCTTTGTCATGTATCCCCTCTGCATATTCAACTTGTGCTTTTAATCGTTGCTTAATTGTTTGTGGTAATGGTACAGTTCGGTCTTGTAGGCTTTTACTGTCCCAAATATACACTTTGTCAAATCCAAAGTCTATGTCTTTGATACGTATATTTAATGCTTCACTCATACGCAAACCACATCCATACATCAAATACACGATGAGTTGATATGTTCCAGTAAGATTATCAATGACTTTTTTTACTTCTTCTTTTGTAAGTACCTGTGGTATATGTTTTCGCTCTTGTGCTCGTAAAGCTTGTATGTTCCAAGAGCTCATATCTATTCCCAGCACTTCTTTATATAAAAATAAGATAGCTGAAAAGGCTTGGTTCTGTGTGGTTGGTGATACTTTTTTCTTTACAGCAAGATAGGTTAAAAACTGTTCTATCTCAGGTTTAGCCATTTCTATGGGGTGTTTTT
>DQSX01000037.1 GCA_015663065.1 Sulfurovum sp. | reverse complement strand
TGGCATGACTGAAGGAGATCAGCAATATGAAGGTAAAAAGTATTGATTTTTTCATGTAAAAGTTCCAATTGTCGTGTAAATTTCAAAAATTATAACATAAGGATGGATAGAGTTAGGTTTTTGGATATAATAATTTTTTAATATTGCAGGTGTCAAGATCGACAACAGTATGCACAAAACACCTGTCAACAAGAGTATTTTACTGAGTGCCTGGGTGCAGGTTCTTGGCGGATTATTATTTGGTGGAGGTTTTGTCTACTGGCTCATGAGAAGGAGGAGAAAAAAGTAATGCGTAAGAATTTTGCACTGATAGGAGCGGCAGGTTACATTGCCCCACGACACATGAAAGCGATCAAAGAGACGGGGAACAGCCTTGTAGCAGCATTGGACAAGTGTGATAGTGTCGGTATTATCGACAGTTATTTTCCCGAGGCGAACTTTTTTGTAGAGTTTGAACGTTTTGACAGGTTCGTGGACAAGTGGCGAAGAGATACTGGGAATAAGATAGATTATGTTTCTATTTGTTCTCCCAACTATCTGCATGATTCGCACATCCGTTTCGCTTTAAAAAGCGGTGCAGATGCCATATGTGAAAAACCTTTGGTGCTTAACCCGTGGAATATTGACCAGTTAAAGATCATAGAGGAGGAGACCGGGCACAGAGTCTACAATATTTTGCAGCTTAGACTGCATCCTTCGATCATTGCATTGAAAGAGAAGGTGCAAAAAGAACTGGCAGAAGACCCCGGCAAGGTCTATGAGATTGATCTGACATATCTGACCAGTCGGGGTAAGTGGTACTTTATTTCATGGAAAGGTGATGAAGATAAATCAGGTGGTATTGCTTCTAATATTGGTGTGCACTTTTATGACATGCTCTGCTGGATTTTCGGAGAGGTTGAAGAGAACATCGTCAATGTAAAGACCTCTGACTGCAATGCCGGAACCTTTAAACTCAAACATGCCAATGTACGCTGGTTCCTTTCGGTCAATTATGACTATATACCTGATGAGATCAAAGCACAGGGACAGAGAACCTACCGCTCCATCACTGTGGATGGGGAAGAGTTGGAGTTCTCCGGAGGATTTACAGATCTGCATACCAGAAGCTACGAAGAGATACTTAAAGGTAATGGATTTGGGCTTGATGAAGCCTATCCCTCGATCAATACCGTTTCTACCATCAGAAATCTAGAGGCGGTAGGGCTGAAAGGAGAGTATCATCCTTTCTGTAAAAAGGTGATCATTTGATGTCTAGGTATTTTGTACACGAATCCTCCTTTGTAGATGAGAATGTTCAAATAGGATGCAATACCAAGATTTGGCATTTTTGTCATATTCTATCCCATACTTCAATCGGAGAGAACTGTTCATTTGGACAGAACTGTGTTGTTGGTCCTAGAGTCAGGGTCGGCAATGGGGTCAAGGTGCAGAACAATGTTTCCGTCTATGAAGGTGTAGAGATAGAGGATGATGTATTCCTCGGTCCCTCTATGGTCTTTACCAATGTCATCAATCCCAGAGCCTTCATCCAGAGAAAAGAAGAGTTTAAAAAGACACTGCTTAAGAAGGGCTGTTCCATCGGTGCGAATGCGACCATTGTCTGTGGTGTGACCATTGGTGAATATGCCTTTATTGGTTCCGGGACGGTAGTGAACAGGGATGTCAAACCCCATGCGCTGATGGTCGGGGTACCGGCACGACAGATAGGTTGGGTAGGGATCTCCGGAGAGACACTACAATTTACAAATAATATTGCAGAAGATGAGTTTGCACAATATGAACTCATTGATAATAACTTAAAAGTGGAAAGAAAGTAAATGCAAATAGATTTCGCAAAACTACAGTACCAATATCAACTCTATAAAGATGAGATCGATGCAGCAATTCATGCTGTTTTGGATAGGTCGAACTATATTATGGGTGAAGAGGTATATACGCTTGAAGAGAATCTTCAGCAGTTCACGGGAGCCCAACATGCCATTACCTGTGCAAGTGGTACGGATGCATTACTTTTGGCCATGATGGCACTGGGTATTAAACCCGACGATGAGATCATCACAACCTCTTTTACCTTCATTGCAACGGGCGAAACCATTGCACTGCTTGGTGCCAAACCGGTTTTTGTAGATATCGATGAGAAGACCTATAACATCGACTTTTCCAAGATTGAAGCTGTTATCACAGAGAAGACCAAAGTGATCATGCCGGTAAGTCTTTATGGACAACCTGCAGATATGGATGCGATCCGAACAATTGCGAAGAAACATGATCTGAAAGTTATCATCGACGGGGCACAGTCTTTCGGTGCCACCTACAAAGGGAAAGCCGAAGTGCACCACTGTGATATATATACCACCAGTTTTTTCCCTGCCAAACCACTGGGATGTTTCGGTGACGGCGGTGCAGTATTGATCAATGATGGAGAGCTGGCTGAAAAGATGCGTATGCTTCGTGTGCATGGGCAGAACAAACGCTATCATCACAAATACATTGGGCTTGGAGCCAGAATGGATACCATCCAGTGTGCTGTGCTCAATGTAAAGCTGAAGTATTATGCTGAAGATCTCAAAAAGCGTCAGGAAGTAGCTCGGAAATATACGCAAGCACTTCAGGAAAAAGATTTGATGTTGCCGTTTATAGATGCAAATACTACCTCGGTATTTGCTCAGTATAGTGTTAGGGTAAAAAACAGAGATGAAGTACAAGCCGGATTAAAAGAGGCTGGCATTCCAACGGCGGTACACTATCCAATGCCTCTACATTTGCAAGAGTGTTTCGCATATCTTGGCGGAGAAGAGGGAGACTTTCCTGTGGCGGAACAGGTGAGCAAAGAGATTATATCGCTACCGATGAATCCTTATGTGAGGGATGATGAGGTAGCATATATCGTCAAGGAGTTATAATTGTTGCACAGGTTGAAACCGAAATCGGAGTTCTCTCGTAATGTATTGACCCTGATGACGGGAACAACTATTGCACAGGCAATTCCTCTTGCCATCAGCCCCGTTTTGACAAGACTGTATACACCGGAGGATTTTGGGATTTTCGCACTGTTTGTTGCGGTTGTAGGTATCTTCAGTACGATCTCATCAGGGCGATATGAGATGGCTTTACTGCTACCTAAAAAAACGAGTGATGCAATGAATGTTCTGGTGCTCTCTTTTTTGATCAACCTTGCGTTTTCTCTATGCTTGTTGCTCATTACTATTATTTTCGGTGAATGGATCGTTCATTTGTTTAACAGCGAGCAGATGGCTTTCTGGCTTTATTTTATTCCATTGACTGTGTTTGTGGTCGGATTATTCAATCAACTGAGTGTGTTTAACAATCGGCAAAAGAATTATCGGGATATTGCTCAGGCGTCGATCGTCAAAGCGATTGTGCTGGCAACCATACAGCTTGGTATGGGGTTTGCAAAATCAGGAGCTGCAGGACTGATAAGCGGGCAGATTGTAGCACAGTTGAGTGCCAATGTGAAATTGGCAAAAAACATTTTCTCAACGAAAAACTTTTTTCATGAAGTTTCCAGATTGAAAATGTTTTCATTGGCAAAGAGATATAAGGATTTTCCGCAGTTTAATTTACCACATGCCTTGTTTTCTACGCTCTCTTCCAATCTTCCGGTCTATCTTTTTACCCCGTTTTTCGGGAGTACTGTAGTTGGGTACTACTCCTTTTCTCTCATGATCGTGTTCACGCCCCTGATGATTCTTGCGGGAGCGACGGCAAAAGTGTACAGCCAGCAGGTCGTAGCACTGTATCATAAAAAAGAGAATGCTTACCTTTTTACCATGAAGATGCTTTTCTCCCTAGGAAAAAAAGTCTTACTACTATTTCTTGTTATTCTGCTGTTTGCTCCATCTGTTTTCAGTGTGTTGTTCGGAGAGACATGGAGAGAAGCCGGACAGTATACGCAAATACTTGCACCATTTCTTTTTCTGAATGTCCTTGTGTCAACCATAGCATTCATTCCGAACCTGGTAGGAGCACAGAAGAAAGCATTTCTGGTCTCTTTTGTGCATGTGGCACTCTTGAGCAGCGTTCTTTACTATTTTTCCATACAAGGAGAAGTGTACAGTGCGTTGGTAGCTTTGTCTATTATCAACAGCGCAGTGTTACTATATAATCTGAACTGGATGCTCAGATCTCTGAAGAGTTGATGATGAAGATACTGATAATTGCGAACAGTTCCCTTGTCTTTGGCAAAGAGTTGAAATACGAACTTGAAAGGTGTGGAGACGAGGTAACACTTTTGGATTTCGAACATTTATACCTCTTTACAAAAGAAGAGCAGGATGAGAGCGTGGCAAAGAAGTTCGCATCTTTTAAAAAGCTTCCCAAAGCGAGTATGTTTTTTCGTCTCTATTTTATATGGGAAGTGATCAAAAGGGGTGATTATGATGTGGTCAACATTCACTACAATCGTTGGTATTACCGTTGGCTCATGCCATACTTCAGCCATATACGGACAAAACTGGTCATCAGCACCTACGGAAGTGATTTTTACAGGGCATCTGTACAGATTCGAAATAAATTGAGACTGATCTACCAGAGAGCCGATGCCGTTACCTTTACCAACGAAATGACAAAGGAGGCGTTTGCAGACTTCTATCAGGACTTTTCTGAAAAAAGCCATATATGTAGGTTTGGTCTGAAGACACTTGAGTACATAGATAAAAAGCGTGATATTGACCGGGAGAGTATGCGCATGAAGCTTGGTTATGATACAGGAAAGATCATCGTTACCTGCGGATACAATGCCACTTCAGCGCAACAGCATTTTAAAATGATAAAGGTGATCGAACAACTTGAGAGTGATGTAAAGAAAAAGTGTCAGTTTGTTTTTCCGCTTACCTACGGTGATGATGTATATAAAAGAGAGGTCATTAAAAAACTTGCTAGTGTCAAATTTGACTTTGTAGTATTGGAAGCCTTTTTATATGGAGATGATAATGCTTATGTTAAACTAGCATCAGATATTATGATCAATGTACTTGAAACGGACAGTTTTTCAGGGAGTATGCAGGAGTTTCTGTACGCGAACAATGTTGTCATTGCAGGATCATGGCTTCCATATAGAACTTTTGATGATGCAGGAGTGTTCTACCTAAAGATAGACAGACTGGATGCATTGACAGATCGGCTGAGTTTTGCTGTACAGCAGCTAGATACGCTGCGAGCCCGGACTGAGGTCAACAGAAAGATTATTGCCAGTCTTTCAGCCTGGTGTGAAAATATAGATGCTTGGAGAACCGTTTTTGAAGGAAAACCTGTATGAAAAAGATCACCCATCTCACCTCTGCACACCCCCGTTACGATACACGTATTTTTGTTAAAATGTGTAGCTCTTTAGCAAAGAAAGATCATTATGAGGTCAGCCTGATCGTAGCCGACGGTAAAGGCGATGAGTTCAAAAATGGTATAGCTATCTATGATGTAGGAAGACTACAAGGGCGAGTGAATCGTATATTTAAAACCACTAAACAGGTTTTTCAAAAAGCATTTGAGTTAGATAGTGATATTTACCACCTGCATGACCCAGAGCTGATACCCATAGGATTAAAGCTTAAAAGACTGGGGAAAATAGTAATATTCGATGCTCACGAAGATCTACCAAAGCAGATATTGGGTAAGCCCTACCTGAACAGCTTTCTGCTTATGGTCCTTTCCAAGGCAG
>DQSX01000198.1 GCA_015663065.1 Sulfurovum sp. | reverse complement strand
TTTTACTTTTTTACCTACAGCCTCAAAACCTGGCTTAGAAGAAAGGTAAGAGAGAGTACGAGCCATAAAGAATTCTAAACCATCAACTTCTACAACGTATCCGCCTTTATTCTTCTTAGTTACCACACCTTCGATGATATACTCTTGATCTTCGTCATACTCAGCGATAAACTCGTTAAGCGCAACACGTGCAAGTGCCGCTTTGTAAGAGATACGACCTCTACCCATTGTTACGACATTGATTGGATCATTAACAGCAAAAAGGATTTTTCCATCCTCATCTGTGATCTCACTTAGGTCAAGATTTGCATCTCTACCGCCACCGATATCTACAACTACCAGATTATCTTTTTCATCAATTTTAACAATTGTACCTGTAACTAAATCACTTTTTGACTCTGATTTTTTAAACGATTCCTCAAGCATCGCCTCAAAATCTACTTCTTCTATTTCGATATCTTCGAACTTCATACCTATCCTTATGTACACACAAATTTTGCGTAATTATACCCAAAAAATTTATTAGGATGCTTAGGGTAAAAATTTGATTGAATTATGTAGGGTGTTGTCAGGGGGCAATCACCCTACAGAAACATACTGTATTTAGTGAATTGAAATGGACTCTAAAACCTCAAAATACGTAGGAAAAGTCTTCGCTGTACACTCCGGTTCATTAATAGTCACAGAGACAGGATCCAGTGCCAAAAGAGAAAAACACATGGCAACCCTGTGATCATCATAAGTATCTATGGCCGCATGTTTGAGCTGTTTTGGTGCAGTGATCTTCAGGTAATCTTCCCCCTCTTCCACCTTGGCACCTACTTTACGAAGTTCTGTAGCCATTGCAGAGAGTCTGTCTGTCTCTTTGACACGCCAATTATAGATATTTCTAAGTACCGTGGTACCTTCCACAAAGAGTGCTGTGGTTGCAATGGTCATGGCAGCATCAGGAATATGATTAAAATCCATGTCAATAGCATGAAGTTCATCTTTTGTCACAGAGACAAAGTCATCTCCCCATTCTACTTTAGCACCCATCTTTTCAAGTACATCCACAAAAGCCACATCACCCTGAATAGATTTTTTACCTATGCCTGTTACTTTTACAGTGCCTCCCTTAATGGCTGCTGCAGCCAGAAAATAGGAGGCCGAAGAAGCATCCCCCTCAACCATATAATGTGCCACTGCCTTATAGCTCTGTCCGCCTTTGATCTTGAATGTTTCATAATTGTCATTCTGTACATCCACACCAAATGTCTTCATAATATGCAGTGTAATATCTATGTAAGGTTTAGAGACCAGTTCTCCTAAGATAGAAATAGTCATATCTTCTTTTGCCATCGGTGCAGCAAAAAGCAGTGCAGTGAGGAACTGACTTGAGATCGAACCTTCTATCTCTACTCTTCCCCCTGAAAGCCCATTGGCTTCTATTTGAAGCGGTGGGTAGCCTTCACTTTCTATGTAGTTGATATTGGCACCTGCCTCTCTTAATGCATCTACCAAATGTCCGATAGGTCTCTCTTTCATTCGGGGTTCACCCGTCAATAAAAAAGAACCCTTTCCTAAACACAAAGCAGCACAAAGAGGACGCATGGCAGTCCCGGCATTCCCTAAAAACAGTTCTTCAAAACCCTCAGAGTTTATAGGACCGGCATTCCCAACCACTGTACACTCTGTTTTATCTTCTGAGAGTGTATATTTAATACCAAGCTGCCTGAGTGCAGTGAGCATATGTCTGGTATCATCACTTTCCAAAAGATTAGTGATCTTTGTTGTACCTTCTGCCAAGGCAGCAAGAAGCAAAGCCCTGTTTGAAAAACTTTTAGAACCAGGAAGATTGATTTCACCATCAATTTTAGAGATAGGTTTAAGTATTAATGTATTCATATCTTTAGTCTACTTTTTTAAGCTCTTGTATTTTGTTGATGACATTTTGAACGATCCAATCCGGTGTGGATGCCCCAGCAGAAATACCACACAGTTCTTTATTGTCAAACCACAAAGCTTTAAGTTCTTTTTCATTTTCTATCAGATAACTGTCATCACAGTAACTCTTGCAGATGGAGTGCAGCTGTTTGGTATTGGAAGAGTGTTTCCCGCCTATGACGATCATGACATCCGCATCTTTTGCAAGTTCAGCCGCAGCATCCTGATTTTCAAACGTTGCATTACAGATCGTATTGAAAACCCTTACCTCTTTATGTGCCAAAATAAGTGCATTGACCACTTTTAAAAAGTCGTCTGGTTTTCTGGTTGTTTGGGCAACCACAGCCACTTTAGAGAGTATGGGAAGCCCCTCTAACTCTTTTTCATCTTCAACAATAAACGTATTTCTAAGATCCTTGGCATAAGAGACCACTCCTTTGATCTCAGGATGGTTTTTGTCACCAAAGATAACGATGCTGTATCCTTCACTGCTCATCTTTTCAACAATATTCTGAGGTGTGGTCACATAAGGGCAGGTTGCATCAATGATCTGATTCTCCTGCTTCTTGAGTTGGGAAAGTTCATTTTTTGGAATACCATGTGTACGTATGACAACAGAGTCATCCGGAGTGACATCTTCAAACTTTTCAGCCAATCCAATATTAAATCCCTCTTTCAGACGGTTGATCTCATCTTTGTTATGAATAAGAGGTCCGTAAGTCTTAGATCCTTTATGCTCTTCAGCAATTCTGATCGCTCTTTTAACACCAAAACAAAATCCGTAACTCGATGCCAACTCTATTTTCATCTTATCTCAATTCCGCTTTGCACTCATTTTCAAGTGCGCTCATAATTTGACCCATCACCGTTTCTATATCTGCATCTTCAAGTGTACGCTCCATAGATTGAATAAAGAAACGTATTGTCAGACTCTTCCTGTCTCCCAGCTTCTCATCTTCATAAATATCTACAGGATAGAGATCTTTTAACATAGGTAGGTCAAGTCTATTTAAAACTTTAGCCACTTCATAATAGTTCAAAGATTTATCTATCACTACAGAGAGGTCTTTGTAGACACCCTGAAATTTAGAAATAGGTATAGCATTGATATGTGCAGGCAATAACATATTAAAGTCAAGCTCAGCAATGAATGTCACAGGAAGATCAAAACTCTCCTGAACAGTCGGATGAAGTTTAGAAAGGAATCCGCATACTTTTCCGTCGACAACTATGTTTGCAGACTGGTAAGGGTGTACCAAGCCATTTTCATAAGTACACGGTACCAGTTCAAATGCACCGATGATCGCACCTACTTTTTGTGTAAAGGATGCAAAGTCTATGGTAGTAGGCTTTCCTGCATTTCTAACATTTTCACCTTCGACTTGTCCGGAAAAGAGAAACGAGATCACTTCACTCTGTTCTCTTTTAGATCCAAAGATCGCACCAATTTCAAAAAGAGGAATAGACTTTTTAGAGTAACTCACATTTCGTTTTGCTGCATTGAGAAGGTTGACCAACACAGTACTTCGAAGGGTGTTCAACTCTTCAGCAATTGGGTTTGACAACTCTAACGCTTCTTCTACTGTGGCAAAACTATATTTTTCCAAAAGTGCTCTTTCAGAAAATACATACGAAACATTTTCATAAAACCCTGCACCAACCGCACGGTTTTTAAATGCTTTTTTTACTTTGTATCTGTCTGTAGTATCATTGAGTCTTGCTTGCTCTGCAAACACAAAAGGTTTTGCTTCAATGTTGTTGATCCCTATGATCCGTACGATCTCCTCAGATACATCCTGAATATGTTTAATGTCATGTCTGAAAAGCGGTATAGTCACAGAAAGCACATGATCGGATACAATATTAATATCAAAATCAAGTTTCTTTAAAATAGTAACGATCTTGCTAGTATCAACAGCCATACCTATGATAGAAGATATTTCATCTGAATCAACCATCACTTTTTCATTGACTCTCTCTACATTTACAGTTAAAGCGCCTTCATAACAGTTGATATCAGAATACGCATCCATTAAATAGGCTAGGAATTTAAGTCCAAATCCAAGATCTGGGTTAGAGCCTCTGGAAGTTTTATAATAGAGTTCATCCGTTTTCAAAGAAGTTTGTGCCACTGCTTCTACCAATGTATCAGGATTGATATAACTCGCTTCAAAAAGTAACTTTTTAGTATCATCCTTTGCTACGGTATCTTCAGATTGGTACACTCCGGCTACAGAAACAACACCCTCTTTTCCTACAATTTCCATCAAACCTTTTTCTTTGGCCTTTGGACGCACCACTACTTTATTTTCCCCATTTACAAAAGCACTGCTTTTATACGCACGTAAAATAACACCTGTGGTATGTGTTACATAGGCTAAAATTTTTGCAAGTTTTCCTTCTGCTTCTACAGCCACCATAGCCAAACGCAATTGTAACAAAAAGTTATTCTCTATACTATTTAGGGTTGCGAGTTTATAAGAGAGGTCTGCATCCATCTCACCTTCAGTGTGGATCTCCGCTTCTCTGGCAATGCCCAGCTTCATTTTTTCAGCCTGTTTATACTCAAAAGGTTTAAGGTCGATATCAAGCGCGGCACTCAAGTCTCTTGCTACACCATATACAGAGAGACAGTCACCTCTATTTGCAGTTAATTCAAGTTCTATTACCGTGTCTGAAACAGATTCATACGTGCAAAGTTCACGTCCAACTTCAAGTGTACCGATACTCTCATCAAGTATCATGATTCCTTTACCCATCTCCGGTAATCCAAGCTCAGAAGAGGCACATACCATCCCTGCAGACTCTACACCACGAAGTTTTGCATCTTTGATCTTGAAATCTCCGGGGAGTACTGCACCAACCGTAGCAACTGCAACATACTCAGCATCAACAACATTGGCTGCACCACAAACAATTTGAAGGGTTTGTCTCCCCACATCAATTTGACAAACATTCAATTTGTCAGCATCGGGATGCTTTTCAACGGAAAGTATTTTTCCCACAACAACTTTTGGGGCTATTTCAATTTGATTGAGACTGTCCACTTCCAAACCAATGGCATTAAACGTTTCATACAATCTATCATTAGACACTTCAGAAAGGTCTATAAATTCATTTAACCAAGATCT
>DQSX01000197.1 GCA_015663065.1 Sulfurovum sp. | reverse complement strand
CATTTTGATCCTTCTCTTCGTTTAATTCGATACATTAAAATACTTTCAACGTTATATATATCGTTGAAAGATTATATCAAAACAAATATTATAAACCTTTGATACATATATCGTTAGGATTTAATATTGCAGACTGAAGATTTGGAAGTTTATAGTGAACATATACTTGACATCGTATCTGCTAATGTTAAAAAATACCGTGAAGAAAAAGGCTTTACTCAGATGCAACTTGCTTTAGAAATAGGGATGAGCGGAGGTGCATATTTGGGTCGTGTAGAACTACGAAAGAAAAATCATCATTTTAATATACGGCATATTGCCAAGATTGCAAAGGTATTAGAAATAAAAATTGAAGATTTATTTGAAACTCAATCATAAATGATTGTTCGTGGGCAGAAATGCCCACGCTACAGGAATTAGAGTTCACACTCTCCTAAGTCTACTTCTCTGTACTCTACATCCATCAGTTTACATGCACGTTTCATAATACCCTCTTTGGTAAATCCAAACTTCTCGAACAATAGATCTGCCGGTGCTGAAGCTCCGAAACTTTCCATGCCCAGTACATCATCTGCGTAACGGTAGAACTCTTGTGCTGTGGCTGCTTCAACTGCCAATACTTTTGTGTTCGGGTCAACAACTTCTGCTTTGTATGCAGCATCCTGCTCATTGAAGAGGTCAAGACATGGTACAGAGACCACGTTCGCAACAATACCAAGCGGTTTGAGGAAGCAGGCAGCTTTGAGACAAGGCATAAGCTCTGAACCTGAAGCCATCAACGTGAAGTTGGCATCTTTTCTCTTCTTAACAATGTATGCACCTTTGCTTACTTCACCAAAGTCTCTTTTTGGTTTAAGCGTTTTAAGTTTCTGACGAGAAAGGACAAAACCATGTGGTGCTTGCATAGTCAATGCTGTTTTCCATGCTTCCACATTTTCCGTTGCATCTGCCGGTCTCCACAGATAGAAGTTTGGCAATGCTCTGAACTGTGAAATATGTTCGATTGGCTCATGTGTCGGTCCGTCTTCACCCACACCGATGCTGTCATGCGTCCAAACAAAAAAGTTTTGGATGTTGGTCAATGCAGCGATTCTCGCAGATGGCTTGAGGTAGTCAGAGAAGACAAAGAAAGTGGCATTGAACGGGATGGTTGTTCCATACAAAGCCATAGCATTGGTAATGGCTGCCATAGAGTGCTCACGAATACCAAAGTGCAGGTTTCTTCCTTTAGGGAAATCTCCCATATCTTTAAGGTCTGTTTTGTTTGAAGGGGCAAGGTCTGCTGAACCACCCAAAAATGATGGTACTGCTTTTGCAATGGCATTTAAGATCTTCCCGTTTGAATCTCTTGTGGCTACTTCCGGTGCATCAGAAAAATCAGGGTATTCAATAGAAGAGAAATCAGGGTTCAATAGTTTTTCAAGGGCTACATTCTGCTCTACAAGCGGTGCCTCTTTTTGTCTGTGGATCCACTCTTTTTCAGCCAACTCACCATTTTCTAGTGCACATCTGAACCTTAAAAGTACATCTTCGGGGATCTGGAATGTTTTTTCCGGGTCAAAACCTTCTTTGGCTTTTGACTCAGCGATGATATTCTCTCCAAGAGGCGCACCGTGTGTATGGTGTGTACCTTCAAGTTCTCCTGCACCTTTACCGATGATAGTATTGGCAATGATCAGTGTAGGTTTTGTAGCAGACTTTGTAGCATCCAATACTTTTTCGATCTCATCATAGCAGTGACCGTTTACTTTGACCACATCCCAGTTCTGTGCTTCAAAACGTTTTTCTACATCTTCAGACCAGGCAATGCTTGTGTCACCCTCGATCGTAATATGGTTAGAGTCATAAATAAGTACCATGTCTTTCAATCCCAAGTGTCCTGCCAAAGCACAGGCTTCATAAGAGATACCCTCTTGCAAGTCACCATCACCACAAAGACAATAGACCTTATGGTCAATGAGTTCACAAGTCTCAGAGTTTACCTGGTTCGCTGTGTACGCTTCTGCCATTGCAAAACCTACAGCATTGGCGATACCCTGCCCCAATGGTCCAGTAGTAATTTCAATACCGTCCGTATGCCCATACTCAGGGTGTCCTGGTGTTTTTGAATCTAACTGACGGAAATCCTTGAGATCATCAAGGCTTACATCATATCCCCAAAGGTGAAGCAGTGAATAGATCAGTGCTGAACCATGCCCTCCTGAAAATACCAAACGGTCACGGTTGAGCCATTTTGGGTTTTTTGGGTTATGGCTTAGCTTTTCACTTAAAACTACTGCGATATCTGCAAGACCCATAGGTGCACCCGGGTGTCCTGAGTTTGCTTTTTGTACCATGTCAGCCGCTAAAAACCTGATAGTGTTCGCCATTTTCTTACGCATTGCGTTCTGTTCTGTCATTGCCATTTCATATCCTTAAAGTTGTATGCAAGTATGTCATTCTGAACTTGATTCAGGATGACGTGTTCTTATGTCTATATAAATATTTATCCATCAAAGGTTGTAAAGCTGATTGTAACTTCTCATCAAAGTTTTCAAATCGTCTTTGTAAATCTTTTGCCAAAGTATCTGCTTCTTTCACAGTTGCTTCAAGTCCTAAAAGATTGACAAAGCTATTTTTATCGCCGTCATTTCCTGTGGTTTTACCCGCTTCTTCTTCACTCTGTGTCTCATCGATAATGTCATCCTGTATCTGGAAGAGCAATCCCAGATCAATACCAAAACTGTAAAGGGTATCTTGTACCTTTTTATCGAGTCCCACGATGACTGCACCCATTTGCATAGACACAGCAATAAGTTTAGCTGTTTTGTTGGTATGCAGTACTTTGACCTGATCGATGGTCAAAGGGGTATTTTCAAAATAACAGTCGATCGCCTGCCCCAGTACCATCCCTCTGCTTCCGCCATCACGGGCAAGCAGTTCAACCAGCTTGATCTTTACATCTTCACGAAGCGGCGCTTTGGCGATGAGATAAAAGGCATCAGAATTCAGTGCATCCCCAGCCAAAATAGCCGTGACCTCATCGTAGCGTTTATGCAGTGTCTGGTGTCCGCGACGCAAGTCAGCATTGTCCATAGCCGGGAGGTCATCGTGAATGAGAGAGTAAGTATGAAACATTTCAAGCGCAAGGGCTACAGGAAGAGCAGAGTTGTAAAGCATAGGTTCATAAGCATCAACAATATTCAGAAGCAGCACAGGACGAAAACGTTTCCCACCCGCAACAAGCATATCTCCCAGTGCATCTTCATACACAGGATGAAAGCTTGGTACTTTAGGTAAGTTTTCATTTAAATATGTTTCAAATCTTTGCATAGTTGCTCTTTGAAAGGCTCTTGTTTAAAACCATGTATTTATTCGTAGAATTATATCTAATTAGGATAAAATGTTTCCATGAATAAAGAACAACAACTTGCAATGATATTATGGCTTAAAAGAGTAGCTGCCGTTACTACAATAGCAGTTTGGGGATATGTGATGTTCATTTTCCTAAAAGACCCAGCACCATTTGCAGAACTGGCACCCTACTGCATGGGGAGTACCATGCTCATATTTGGTGTTTTGACAGGGGTTTTTAAAGGCTTGGAGTATTGGGAAGCACAGATTAAGTAATTTGTAATCTTCCGTAAGGTGCGTTTTTAACGCACCCTAGGGGTTGCACTTCTTTGCAATATATTCCAACTGTTCGTCTAAAGAGAGTTTTTCCACATCTACAACCACATGTGCCAACTTCTTATAGGCTTTTTCTCGTTCTTTATAGAGTTTTTTAGCCACCTCTTCCTGAGAGAAGAGTGGTCTTTTTGCCAATTTTGCTTCAGAATTTTTTGCTGTTTTCAGACGGTTATGTATCCATTCAAATGAAGCATCCAGTAGTACGACGGTACCCAGTTTATTAAGATTGTTTACTTTGTAGAAACCGCCGCCACAGGAGATAAGTGTACCTTTGACTGAATTTTCTATCCAGTCGGCAGTTTGCTGTTCCAGGTCTCGAAAGTATGCTTCACCTTTTTTGGCAAAGATCTTCTTCACCTCTTTTTTCTCTTTTGATTCTATAAGATCATCCGTATCGATGTTGTAGACCCCGTATTTTTTTGCAAAAGCACGTGCAGTGGTCCCTTTACCGACACCCATGAATCCTATTAAAATAATATTTTTCTTCACAGTTCAAACCATATGGTAGCGGTCAATGATCTTTTTGACTCTTTTACGCAAATTTTTCAAAGCATCTTCTGCTGTTTTGCCATCAGAGATCAGTGACTCAAATGCATCAAACTGAATTTTTGCGATCCAACCGATCTTAGTGTGTTTTTTGATCCCGACGAACCGCACTTCACCAAAATGCTCTTCTGCTAGT
>DQSX01000012.1 GCA_015663065.1 Sulfurovum sp. | reverse complement strand
TCAAAGTTGTCTTGCCCACCCTGTTCCCTAATGATGATGAACTTGACTATAAAAAGCTAGGCAGCATTCAAAATGATGGGGATACAATGGATACTTTTGCCAATTTACATTTGATAAAAGATAGATCTAAAATTGATAAGATTAAAAGGGCATACGAGGTGACAATAACAATCTTATAAAAACCTACGCTATACTCTAAACATTAGAAAAAATAGAGGGAAAAATGCCAATGCCAAGAATACCACAAGCCATAGAGACAGGCTACTCTCAGCATATGATCGCTAAAGTATTTTGGGGTTCACCTTTACTGCAAGATCACTAATATTTTAAAGATAGAGTCTAAATTCCGTTCCCTCACCAGGAGCGGAGTCTAACTCTATTTTAATGTTATGCTCATCACAGATGCTTTTAACGATACTTAAGCCTACTCCAAAACCACCGGAATAGTCTGTGCCTCTCGTAAATTTTTCAAAGATCACTTTTTGCTTTTTTTGATCTATACCGATTCCTTCATCTATGATCTTCAGAACCCTATTTTTTAGGGAAATGGTTATAGTTGATTTTGGTGAAGAGTATTTTATGGCATTACCAATAAGGTTTCCTAAAAGCAGTGTTAACTGAGATTTAGGAATAATACAGTTAGTCTCCTCCAATTCTACTTCAAAATGTATTCGTTTTATCTCTGCCAAAGGTCGGTAATAACCAATACTCTTTTCCAATATCTCTTTAAGGTCAAGAGGTTCAGATATCTCCTCTTTATTCTTAAAGTTCAAATAGGTTAAAGAACGGTAGATATCATAGAGCTGATTGGTACTTATAGATATATTATTCAATGTTTTAGGTGTGCATTCACCCACTTTCAATGCCTGACCGGTAGACATAGTCAATGAAGTGATGGGTGTATTAAGCTCATGGGTCACATCATTAATAAAGCGTTCTATCTGCATAACACGCTCATGCAGAGGCTTCATGAAAAGTTTTGAAAGTATCCATGCGATGACAATCATAACCAAAGAAGCAAGCACTGAGACAATCCATACAGAGTCTTTCAGTGCATGTAACTTTCCTTTCAATATATTGGACTGCACCACAACATAAGATATATTCAAGTGTTCCCGAGGAGCATCAGAGATGAGAATATTGTAATTATTCAAAGTGAAATATCCCGGCTTGATAGTTATATCCGGGTTGACCAAGTTTCCCTCCACTACTTCACCTTTAGTATCTATGAGTGCAAGTTTTATATCTTTGGGGATAGATATCTCTTTTATGGCATTATTGTGCATATGTGCTATGATTATCTCGCCTGCTTTTTTGTCTGCAAGGTGTTCAAGCGTATAATAGGTTTCATTCTCTAGAGCATGTTTTTGCGCTTTATAATACCAAAATCCGACCAAAGCTATGAAAAGCAAAGAAGAAGCAATGTAAAGACCCAAAAAAGAATAGAAAGATTTTTTTTCGAGATCATTCATACCGGTATCCCATACCTCTTTGCGTAATGATCTTGTCGGCACCTATAACCTCGCGAAGCTTTCGAATATAGGAACGCAAAGTGGCATCACTTGGCAATGCATCAAATTCCCAGATATTCTGTATCAACTCCTCTTGAGAGATAAGCCTCTGAGAATGGGCGATGAAATACTCAAGTATCTCACACTCTTTGGGCCTTAGGTTCATCTCATTCGTTCCATCACCCACCATATGTTTTTTAGGATAATAGGTTAACTTTTCACTTAGTGTTACCGGTGCATCCTGCTCTATATGGAAGAGTATTTTGCTCTTCTCAATACGAAGTCTCAACTCTTCAAGCTCGAACGGTTTACGGATGTAGTCATGTGCACCGACATCAAAACTCTCTTTGAGATGTGCTGTATCTTCATATGCAGTAATGATGATAGCCGGTGTGGTATCGTTGAAATCTCTCAACTCTTCAAGTAGTTCGATCCCGTTTTTGCCTGGAACGTTGATGTCAAAAATAAAAAGATCATAGGTATTTTCATCTATAAACTCCAGTGCCTCAGCCGAATCAAAAGCTCTATGTGTTGTGTAATATTTTTGTAGATAATCCGTAATAATATCCCCAAGAACGGGATCATCTTCCATCAGTAATATTTTCATTTTTTTCCTCTTCTTCCTATATGTTTTGTATTTTACTGTAATTTATATCATCTCACCAAAAACTCTAAATCAGCACATAGGGCCTACAATTTTAAATTTCTCAGTCGTAAAGAGTTTGCTATAACGGAAACAGATGAAAAGCTCATTGCTGCGGCTGCTATGACAGGAGATAAAAGTATACCAAAGACCGGATACAATACACCTGCTGCAATCGGTACACCTAAAGAATTATAAATAAAAGCAAAGAAAAGGTTCTGCCGAATATTCTTCATCGTTCCATGACTTAGTTTTATGGCTCTGACTATGCCTGTCAGATCCCCTTTGACCAAGGTAACTCCCGCACTCTCCATAGCCACATCCGTACCTGTTCCCATGGCTATACCCACATGGGCTTTTGCCAGAGCCGGTGCATCATTCACCCCGTCTCCTGCCATGGCTACGATCTTGCCTTCATTTTGAAGTGCCGCGACTATGTCGGATTTCTCTTCAGGTGACACTTCTGCCTGTACTCTGTCTATGTTGAGTTTAGCTGCGACAGCCTCTGCTGTGGTCTTGTTGTCTCCTGTAAGCATCACTACTTTTATACCTTGTGCATGTAGTTGTTCTATGGCTTGGGGTGTACTCTCTTTGATAGGATCCATCACGCCTATGAGTCCTGCTGCCTTGCCATCCAAAGCTATGAGCATCACTGTCTGCCCCTCTTTTCTGTAAGTTTCAGATTTTTCCGGAAGATCTCCTGTGACGATATCCAAGCCTTCCAAGAGTTTAACATTTCCTATAGCGACTCGGACGCCATCTACAACACCAGTCACTCCTTGCCCCGTAACAGAGTTAAAGTCTTCTGTCTTACTGAGTGTTATCCCTCTGCTTTTTGTACCTTCAACAATAGCTTCTGCCAAGGGATGTTCACTGGACTGTTCCAAGGTTGCAACCACTTTTAAAAGCAGATCTTCATCTACTCCCTTTTCTGTCTCAACCGTGACCAGTTTAGGTTTTCCTTCTGTAAGCGTACCTGTTTTATCTACCACCAAAGTATCTACTTTCTCCAAGATCTCCAATGCTTCCGCATTTTTGATAAGTACACCCATGGAAGCACCTTTACCTGTACCTACCATAATGGAAACAGGTGTAGCAAGCCCCAATGCACAAGGACAAGCGATAATAAGTACTGCTACAGCACTTACTACTGCATACGCCAAACGAGGTTCAGGACCCCATATATACCACCCTGCAAACGCGAGGAGTGCGATGAGGACTACGATAGGTACAAAATAACCGGACACCACATCAGCCAATTTTTGGATCGGTGCACGTGATCTCTGAGCATTGGCAACCATATCTACGATTTGGGAAAGAAGTGTATCTGCTCCGACCTTTTCTGCTTTTATCAGCAGTGAGCCTGTGGCATTTACTGTAGCACCTATAACTTTGTCTTCTTCTTTTTTGGAAACAGCTATAGATTCTCCTGTCACCATAGACTCATCGACGTTACTCTCTCCCTCTGTCACCACACCATCTACAGGTATCTTGTCTCCAGGGCGAATACGTAAAATGTCTCCTACTTGAACATGCTCCAACGGGATATCTTCTTCCGTACCATCCTCTCTTACAATGCGGGCGGTATTTGGTGCAAGCCCCAGAAGCATCTGTATGGCAGTATTGGTCTGTGAACGTGCGCGCAGTTCAAGTACTTGCCCCAAAAGTACCAATGTTACAATGACCGCTGCTGCTTCAAAATATACATCAACTATACCACCTTCCATTTGCATCTGGGGTGGGAATATTTGGGGCAGGAGTAATGCAGCCATACTGTAAAGCCATGCAGCTCCCACTCCCAATGCGATAAGCGTGAACATATTGAGATTCCATGTACGTACAGAATTAAAACCACGTACAAAGAACGGCCAACCTCCCCAAAGCACCACAGGGGTAGCCAAAGCAAACATGATCCACTGTACAACAGACATAGATAGCCAGGAAGGCAGTAAGGAAGGCATCAGGTCTGCTACCATTGCCAGAACAAAAACAGGCAGAGCCAACACGGTACTTACTTTGAACCTGCGTGTCATATCGAGCAGTTCTTCATTCTCGCCTTCATCGATCTTTGTCACCATCGGTTCCAGGGCCATCCCGCATTTAGGGCAGTTCCCCGGACCTTTTTGCTGAATTTCCGGATGCATCGGACAAGTGTAGATCGCATTTGTATCTGTGCTCTCACTTTTCATACCACTATGGTCATGTCTATGATGACCTTGTGCATGTTCTTCTTTAAAAATCGGTTTACACGTTTCACACTCTGAAGAGGATGCATTATGTATATGTACATAGGCATGCGGGTCTGCATCAAATTTATGTTGACAGGAGTCCGAACAGAAATAGTAGGTTTTGCCTTCATGCTCTAAATGAAATGCTGTATCGGTAGAAATATCCATGCCGCAAACGACATCTTTTACTGAATTATTCATAATTTACCCTTTATACGTTTATTTATAGTAGCACGAAAGTGTGCATATTGTGTGTATAATTTCTGTAAGGATATTCACTGCTTATCGGCTTAACCTGCTATAAAGATTGATATTTTAGATTCTGAGGGAAATGACAGCCCGGAATACGGGCTGTCTATAAGGAGAGTTAACATTGAACACTGAAGAGGAATGTCCAGTGGCTTGATTTTTTAGATCTTTTTACTTACCGGTATTACACTTGCCTTGGGCTTTCATATTTTTCATGTTACCAGCTACACTGTCATCACCTGTAGCAAGTTTGTTGGCATGTTCCAGCTCAAGTTCTGCTTTAGTAGGCTTTCTTGCAGGTTTTGTATTTTTTGTTTTCACTTTACCGCTTTGACCTGCATTACACTTGCCGGCAGCTTTCATCTTTGACATATCTGCATCTACACTGTCAGAACCTGTCGCTGTTTTGTTTGCATGTTCCAACTCTATTGCTGCTTTGTTTTCAGCATATGCAAATCCTAATCCGAGACCTAATGCAAGAATACTTGCTAAAACTAACTTTTTCATAATGTTTCCTTTTCATGTACTGAATTTTAAGGGATTGTTTCCCTTGGTACGGTCAAATTATAATAGAAGTATGTGCAAGAAATGTGCAAAGCTCATGCACATTTCTTGCACACTATTCTCTTATGATTACTTACTATTATTAAAGGAATTTAAAATGATGAAAAGAAGAGAATTCTTGGCACTTAGCTCTGTAGCTGCACTGTGTATAGTTACAGGATGCGGAGGAGGTGGTGGTAGTTCAACTCCGGCAAGTGGTATAAAATCAAAAGCTCTCCCTATACCAGAACTTTTAAACCCTACAGATAAGGAGGGTATCAAACATTACGATCTCAATGTCCAAAAAGCAAAACATGACTTCTTTAGTGGTACTCAAACAGATACATTTGCTATCAACAGTACATATCTTGGACCTACACTGCTAATGCAAAATGGTGATATTGTTTCTATAAACTATAAAAATAATCTTGGCGAGGCGGTCACCATGCATGGACACGGTATGCATCTTCCGCCTTCCATGGACGGTACCGCACATCAACCTATACCCGCAGGTACAACCTGGTCAGCAAGATATACGGTCAATCAAAAAGCATGCACGAACTGGTATCATCCACATACTATGGATAAAACCGCAGAACATGTTTATAAAGGTTTGGCAGGACTCATTATTATTGAAGACAGTGAGAGTAAAACGCTTGATCTGCCTAATCGATATGGTATAGATGATATACCGCTTATTTTGCAAGACAGAAATTTCAATAATGGGCAAATAGATTATGATCCAGGAATGAGGGATATCATGCATGGATATACGGGTGATGTATTCATTGTCAATGGAGCTATTGAACCTACGCTGGATGCGGAAGCCAAAGAGATACGATTTCGTATACTTAACGGTTCCAACTCTTCCATCTATGAGCTTGGCTTCTCTGACGGACGCAGCTTTAAACAGATCGCTACAGACAATGCATTTTTGGAGTCACCAGTGGAGATGACACGACTACTACTTTCACCTGCAGAACGTGCAGAGATAGTAGTGGATCTAAGCAATGCATTGAACCAAAGAATCTTATTGAAAGAGTTCAGACACGGCAAGGATTTCATGACGATCAATGTAAGCCAATCTGCCACAGCTGAAACTACACTTCCGCAGCATCTGACCGCACTTGAAAAATACGATCCGTCAACCGCTGTCAGAACCAGACCATTCGTACTTTCAGGCATGATGGGAAGTTTTGAGATCAATGGAAAATCGATGGATATTAACCGTATAGATGAAGTTGTGCCTCTTGGTGATGTTGAGATATGGGAGATTAGCAACGATATGATGGTGGATCACAATTTCCACATTCATGCAACACATTTCATGCTCATTGAAAGAAATGGAAGCAGAGAAAATGTCTCTGCCAATGAAAGAGGCTATAAAGATGTTGTCTATATTCCAGCAAATGAAAGTGTGAAATTTATTGTCAAAATGACAGACTATGCAGATGCAAAGGTACCTTACATGTACCATTGTCATTTCCTAGAGCATGAAGATGCAGGGATGATGGGACAGTTTGTCGTCACAGTATAAAGCATGCACGCTTCATACACACTATGGCAGTATACTCTATCTATAAAAATATAAAGGATATGTAATGGTATATACTATAAAAACTCCACAGTGTATCGACACAGTTAAAAAAGAGCTTGAAGCCAAAGCGAAAGAGGTTGGTTTTGGTCTGTTGAACACTTATGAATTCAAACAGATTCTGGAAGAGAAAGGTTATCCTATAGAAAAGGATATCACAGTCTATGAACTATGCAATCCTCCCGGAGCACAACAGGCACTCTCCCAACTACCGGAAATTTCTGTTTATCTTCCATGTAGGATATCGGTATATGAAGACAAGGGTAAGACAACATTGTCAAGCATTGGACTTGAAGATATCATTGGGGCATTCGATATAGATGAACGTTTTAAAACATACATGACCATACTCTTTGAAAATCTTAAAAAGGTTATGCATAGTTGGGATAAATAAAAAACAATTAGAAAGGATTTAAAATGGATTATTTTAATCATGGTTGGGGTATGGGATTTGGGTGGCTGATACCACTCTTATTTTTAGGTATGATTTTCTATCTTCTGCAAAACAAGACAAAAGAAAAAAGGTCATCCGCACAAGATATTTTAGATAAACGATATGCCAATGGAGGCATAGATAAAGAAGAGTATGAAGAGAAGTCAAGACATTTAAGTGAGCATGAATAAAAGGGGTTATTATGCAAAGAAGGACATTTGTTAAAGGGATAGCAGCAACTGCTTTCATGGGGGTGGCATCTACCAATATCGAAGCCAAACCTACACGAAAAGATATCAATAACAGTAACATACTTACAGGTAATGAATTTTTTCTGGATATTGATTACACAACAGTAAATATCACTGGAAAAACTGCTGTAGCAACCACTATCAATGGCCAGATCGCAGGCCCTACTTTAGTTTGGCAAGAGGGAGAAACAGTTACATTGCATGTGACCAATCACTTGAAAAAATCCTCTTCCATACACTGGCATGGCATTATTCTTCCTCCTTCTATGGATGGAGTACCGGGCATCAGCTTCAACGGTATTCCTCCGGGAAAGACCTTTACCTACCGATTTAAAGTAAAACAACACGGAACCTACTGGTACCACAGCCACTCAGGTTATCAGGAACAGACTGGTATGTACGGTGCCATTGTCATTAAACCAAAAAAAAGAGAACCTTTTAGATATGACAAAGATTATGTGGTACTTCTCTCTGATTGGAGTGATGAAAAACCTACTACCATCTACAGAAAGCTCAAACAGAGCAGTGACTACTACAACTTTTCACAACGAACAGTAGGAGATTTTTTCTCCGAAGTAAAACAAAAAGGATTTGGCAAAGCCTTTGATGACCGCAAAATGTGGAATAGTATGCGTATGAGTGATCGTGATCTCTCCGACGTGACAGGCTATACCTATACTTATCTGATGAATGGGAATAATCCTGCCACACAGTTCAAAGCACTCTTTAAAAAAGGTGAAAAAATACGCCTTCGATTCATTAATGGTGCAGCCATGAGTTTCTTTGACGTACGCATACCAGGACTGAAGATGACCGTGGTGGCAGCAGACGGAAATCACATCAAACCCGTCAGTATCGATGAATTTCGTATCGGTGTTGCTGAGACCTATGATGTGATTGTTCAGCCAAAAAGTGCCAAGGCCTATGCCATTTTTGCACAGAGCATCGAACGCTCCGGATATGCACTTGGTTCCCTCACTCCTTCATCCTCCTTGATGGCAAAAGCTCCGAAAATGGACAAACCTCAAGCCCTGACCATGGTCGATATGGGTATGGATATGAATATGAAAAAAAGCCACAATGGTAACGCAATGAAGTCTGGCGGAGGCATGAAAATGCCAAACAAAAAAAGTATGAAAAAAATGAAATTTGCTGCGATGGAAGCACAAAAATACCCTATCACAAAACTGCCTATGGCGCGCGGGGTACAGAGCACCATGATGGCAATGTCACCAAAATACAGACTGGATGACCCGGGCGTAGGACTTCGTAACAACGGTAGAAAAGTATTGACCTATGCTGATCTAAAAAATAGATACTCCACCAGACATGACAAAAAGCCTGACAGAGAGATAGTCTTACATCTCACCGGTAATATGGAGCGTTATATGTGGTCAATAAACGGCATAAAGTATGCAGATGCCAAACCTTTACAGTTTCACTACGGTGAACGTCTGCGTATTACTTTCATCAACGATACTATGATGAACCATCCTATGCACCTGCACGGTATGTGGAGTGACTTGGAAACCGGTGATGATAACCACCTGGTACGTAAACACACCATCATCGTACAACCCGGTTCGAAAATCAGTTACAGGGTCACCGTAGATGCCAAAGGTGCATGGGCATACCACTGTCACCTTCTCTACCATATGACAGGTATGTTTAGAAAAGTCGTAGTAGCATAAAGGAAATCATGATGAAAAGAATAATATTAAGTTTAGTAACTCTCTTCTCTTTTGGGCAAAATTTAAATGCAGCCGGTGCCGATGACCCCATACGTACGATGTTCATTATGGATAAATTTGAAATACTGAACAATGATGAGAATACAAAAGTGTGGGAAGGAAGCTTCTATGTAGGATACGACATCGACAAACTCTACATCTATAGCGAAGGTGAAGCAACGTCAAATGGGCTAGAGACAAGTCAGAATGAATTAGTTTATTCCCGAGCCATCGCACCATTTTGGGATATTCAGGCAGGTATTGCCTATGATAAAAATGATGATGCCTCACAAACCTGGGGAGAGATAGCCATCGCAGGTCTGGCTCCCTATTTCTTTGAAACAAGGGCTGCAGTACTTTTTAACGGTGACGGAAATGTAGGACTGCGTCTGGATGCGGAGTATGAAGCACTGATCACACAGAAGCTCATATTTACACCTTCACTTGAAGCAGACTTCTATACCAAAGACGATCCTCAAATGAATCTTGGCTCTGGACTCTCCTCCATCGAAGCAGGATTGCGTCTACGCTATGAGTTTATACGTGAATTTGCACCCTATATAGGTGTCACGTGGGAAAAGACATTTGGCAACACAGAAGACTTTAATCCTGTTGATGAAACCTCACTGCTTGTGGGGGTACGGTTCTGGTTTTAAAATGACTCCTTCTTCTGTCTTTCCCGACTAGGTCGGGAATATATCATGCAATTTTGCATCTTGCAATATACATATTTCATTTAAATAACTTCTGCACACTTTTTACACGCCATATGTATATAATGAATTAAGGAGAATACGCTAAATATAGTATTCTGGAAACAAGACAACAGAAACACTTTATATTTCCTTTTGTTTAAAAAATAGTACATATAGCCCCGGTAAGACTAAAAGCGTCAGTATAGTTGAAGAGATGATCCCTCCTGTTACTACTACTGAAAGTGGATACTGGATCTCCGACCCAACACCCGTAGCATACAAGAGTGGCAAAATACCAAAAAGTGTAGTAAATGCTGTCATCAAGACAGGTCTCAGGCGTAGCAGTGTGGCATTTTTCACCAGGTCTATGGTTTTGATATCCGGGAATTTTTTACGCAGTTCATCGATGAAGGAGACCAGTACGATCCCGTTGAGTATGGCAATGGCAAAGATGGCTATGAACCCTACAATGGCAGAAACAGAAAGATAGATATCTGCTACAAGTAATGCGACTATCCCTCCCATGAGCCCTAGTGGCACACCCAATAAGATGAGGAAAGCTTTTTTAAATGAGTTAAATGCGGTGTAGAGTAAAAGCATAATAAGCAACAGGGTAATAGGTATAATCATCGCCAGTGTAGCTGTGGCTTCTTGCATATTTTTAAAGTCACCGGCCCATTTGATGTAATACCCATCTGGGATTTTTACTGTTTCTCGTATTTCCTTGTCAGCTTCCTCAACAAAAGTAGCGATGTCACGATCTTCTACTTCCAAAGAAAGTACCATATAACGGCTTAGGTCTTCTCTTTTGATGAAGGCAGGACCTTGTATAACGGTTATGTCACATACTTCTTCAAGTGTCACAACTTTACCGGAGTCAGAACGTAGAACAAGTGTTTTAAGTGTATCGATATTTTGTTTGGCATCTTTGAGTTTCGCCACAATACCAAAACGTTTAATACCTTCTATTTTCTGTGTAACTGCTTCTTCTCCTACACCATAACGAATGACTTGCATGACATTTTCAACGCTTAGACCATAACGAGAGAGTGCCAAATAGTTAGGCTTGATGTTTATTTGGGCTTGTCCTAGCTGTGTTTCTACTTCTGCATGATCCAGTCCTTCGATACCTCTTAATACACCTGAGATATCGCTAGCAATCTGCGACATGATTTTTTGGTCTTCTCCGTAGATCTTGACTGCAAGTTCAGCTGATATACCTTCAAGTAACTCTTCGATTCTCATCGCGATGGGTTGCGTGGAGATGAACTGTAGGTAATTAAATTTCTCTTTGAGTTTTTTAGTCATCTCCTTATCTAAAGCAGGTATCTCTTTGAACTCAGGGTCAATTGTGAGGAGTACTTCCATGTAGTTTGCTTGTGCCGTTTCGCCTTTCTCACTACGTCCTACCATAGAGAGTACAGAGAGGACCTCTTGAGGATAAGTCTTGCGTATGAAGTTCTCTATGGCTTGGGCATTTTCCACGCTTTGTGTGAGTGCCGTACCAGGGATGGCTATGACTCTGTACATAATGGTCTCTTCGTTAAGTTCTGGCATAAACTCTCTACCCTGTTGCGAGAGTAAGCCTGTAAGTACAAAGAAGATGAAGAAGGTAAATAGTACCAGTTTTTTGGCATGCTGCAAAGAGAAAACCAGCAGAGGAGTATAGAAAGCTTTGATGGCTGTCATGAGCGGAGAGTTGGCATGTTTTCCCTGTTTGAGCATCATATAGGAGAGGACAGGTACAAGCAGAAGTGCCACAGCAAGGGAACCAAGCATAACAAAGACAATATCCAGTGCCATAGGCGTATAAAGCTTCCCTGCAAGTCCCTCAAGACTAAGTAGAGGGATGAACACTACAGCGATGATGAGTAGAGCAAAAAGTACAGGTTTTGCCACCTCAGCTGTGGCTTGAGCTATGACTTCTTCTCGTGATGCTTTAGGGTTGTCATGTAGGAGCCTAAAGCTATTTTCGACCACTACGATGGTGCCATCGACTATCATCCCGATGGCTATGGCAAGACCTGAAAGTGACATGAGGTTGGCAGAGAGTCCATACTCTTGCATCATTAAAAAGGCGATGAGTAAAGAAGCAGGCAATGAGAGGATAACAATAAACGCCGAACGCAACTCAAACAAAAATAAAAAGAGGATTATCGCTACTAAAACAGAACCCGTAAGTAGGGCAGAATTCATGGTACTGACTGCCTTGTGGGTGATCTCTGTTCTGTCATAGATGATGTCTATCGTAACACCTTTTGCTAACGCAGCGTTCACAAGTGGCATCTTTTCTTTGATGAGCTCTACTACCTTTGCTGCGTTTGTACCTGAACGCTGTAAGACCATACCAAAGACACGCTCTTGGCCATCTATAGAGACAGCTCCAAATCGAGGTGCTTTTCCTTCTTTGACAGTAGCCACATCGTTGATGGTTACAACTTTGGCATCTTTGGTGCGAATGACAGTATTCCTGATGTCATCCATACTTTGGTAAAGCCCAGCAGCACGTATGAGGTACTGTTCACGGTTGAACTCCAGGTATTGTCCTCCCACAGATTGGTTGGACTTTTCCAGGGCTTCGATGATTTCATTATAGGTGACATCAACATTTTGTAAACGTATAGGGTCGATGAGTACTTCATACTGTTTCTCAAAACCACCCCATGATATAACCTCTTCTACGCCATCGACTGATTTGAACAGAGGCGTGACTGCATACTCATGCATTTGACGTAGTTGGCTTGGCGTGTATTTTTTCTTTTCATCTTTGAGCGCATACCAGAGGACTTGTCCCAGTCCTGTAGTGTTGGGTCCCATGACAGGAGTTCCCCATCCTTTAGGGATGTCTACAGTGTTGAGTCTTTCTGTAACGAGTTGACGTAAAAGGTAAGTGTCATAGTCATCTTCAAAGAAAATGGAGACATAAGAGAGCCCAAAGATGGAGTTAGAAAGTATCATCTTTACCCCAGGAAGTCCAGACATCGCTGCTTCTATAGGGTAAGTGATGAGTTTTTCTATATCTTCTGCTGAGTTTCCAGCGCTCTCTGTATAGATGACTACCTGTTTAGGCGTAATGTCAGGAAATGCATCCACAGGAATGTTTTGGTAGGCTTTATAGCCAAATCCAGAGATGGCCACAAACAGAGCGATGATGAGAAATTTATACTGTATTAACAGTTCAAAAAAACGTTTCATAGACAACTCCTAGTGACCATGTTCGCCAAGGGAAGATTTGAGCATCATAGACTTCACAAAGTAAACACCGTCAGAGACATATTCTTCACCCTCTTTGAGCCCTTTGACTGCCACATAATCTCCAACATATGCAATGATCTCTACCACTTTTGCTCCATAAGGAGATTCCTCTTTCTCTTCATCTTCATCATGTTCTCCATGCTCTTCGTCATCATGCTCATCGTGACCCGCTTTTTCTTTATCATGGTCATGATCGGATTTCTCATCATGATGACCTTCTTCTTCATGCTCTTTCTCAACAAAAACAACCCATTCTCCTTTAAAGAGGCTCAAGGCAGTTTTTTTCACCATCACGGCATTAGTATGCGGTTCAAGTGCGATATCGATCTGTGTAAAGGCACCTAAAAGTAGACTAGATGGGCTTTTATCTATACTAAAAAGCACTTTAGCACGCTGTGTTTCAGGGTCGATGTTTGGTAAGAGTTGTACAAAGTGTGAGGGGTACTTTTTATCTGATATACTTACCCATCCTTTGGTTTCTTTGGTGATTTTCATCGCATCCTTGACACCTAGGTATGCTACAGCATAGTAACCTTCTTGATTTACCAGTGTTACCAGTGATGTTTGTGCATCTACGTTTGAGTGAAGGGGTGCCAAGATAGTTCCTACTACGCCATCTGCATGGGCATAGAGTACGAACTTATCTGTGGCTTTCTTTAGGCTCTTTGGTTTAATGTCCAATGAGTGCAACTGTGATGTTAAGGCACTTTGTTTTGAGCGTATGTTTTCCAGTGCGATGATAGCATTGCTTACATCATTTTGTGAGGCAAGACCTTTTTTATGTAAGGTCATGGCTGTATTTATTTGATTTTCAGTAGCTTTGAGTTGCTGGATGAGTGCAAGGTACTCAGCCGTCATTTTAGAGAGTTCGATAGATTCTATGAGTACTACCTTATCTCCCTCTTTTACATGCTGTCCAGGCTTGACATAGTATGCTTCTAAGTGTCCTGAAAGACGGGAGACTATCTCTTGCTTTTGGTTAGAGAGTTGTGTGATCTCTGCATTAGTTTTAATGATTTTACCCAAAGGTCTAAGTTCAGCGTGTTCTAGCTTAATTGCAGATGCAAAGCCTAGTAAGGGCAAAAGTAAAAGTAAATATTTAGTCATTGTAGTTTCCTTGTAAAAAACGTAATTCGATTTTTTGATCGTTGATCATCTTATGGGTTTGAAGTAGAGATTTTTTTGTCTGTATGAGTTTGTTTTTGGCAGACATCAGTTGAAAAAGTGACCCTTTTGCCAGTGTGTATCCTTCCTGAAGAAGGCTAGTAAGTTCTTGTTGCTCAGCTTGCAAAGATCTAAGTGCATGATATTGTGCAGAAAGTTCTCTAATGGCTGCTTTGAGCATACGTTTTTGTGACTGTGTTGTGAGTATAAGCTGTTCAGCATCAAGTTGTGTCTGCTGCATTTTCAGTTTAGCAAGCATACGCTCTTCACTCCGGTCATTGTGAATGGTAAGAGGAATATTGATTCCCACTCTGAGTATGGACTGCTCAGGCTCTTTTTCCATACCCGCATAGAGATCATAGTTTTGTAATGCACTTTGGTTCATACTGTAATCACTTTGGTAAACTTTTTCTTTGGCTTTGAGTACTTTTTGCTTTGGACTGAGCCTGGATGAATGCTTGGTATTGGCAGATACAGAGTAGATGAATCTTTTTTCTAAAGAGACTTTTTTAGAGAACCCGGCAAGGGCAAGAAGCTGGTAGTAAAGCATACTTTCCTGTTGTTTGGTTGTGTACATTTGCGTTTTGAGTGTCAACGTTTCTGTTCTCGCCTGCAGGTAAGACACTTTATTTTCTGAACCACCCTGGTAACGTTCTTTGACCATCTGACTCACTTTATTGGAGAGTTTATACTCTTCCTGAAGCAGTGTCAGCATTTTATTTTGATAGACATACTGTGTATAGAGTGATTCCAATGTTTTGAAATAGCCTGCTCTTCCTTGTGTAATGAATGCTTTAGAGAGTAGTGATGAAGCATAGGCTTTATCGTTAATACCATCCATATAGTTCCCCGTGCGAATAGTTTGGGAAGCAGAGATTGCATAACCAAAACTGTTTTCACCTATTTCTTCATCAAATCTTGATGCTTCAAGATTGAGTATAGGGTTTGCTGTTCTTAAAAGTATTTTATTCTCTTGCTCTGTTGTCTGTTCTGAGAGTTTTTGACTCTTCAGTATTTTTGAGTTTTTTTCTGTATGTTTTTTGAACTGTTCATAACTCATGGCAAAGAGACCAAGAGAGAGGCTCAAAAAAATCATGATAATTTTTTTCATAGGTATTCCTGTAATTTTATATGTTTAAATGTGTGTTCAATTGAGAGAACTAGGGTATAGTGGAGGGGTTAAGCTATAGGGGGTTTAATGTTTGTTTTTTGGAATGGAGGGGTATAATGTGTAGATTTGTGTGTAAGTTCTGTTTTGTTAAAGTTTGTCTCTGTTGTCACTAGAGGGGTATCGATGATAGCCATAAAGTGAAAAAGATGATGTATATCACAAAGGTCACCACACTCTGTAGTCTCACTTTGTTCTAGTACATACTCATGTACTGACTCATGATGACATTCATCTTCTACAGCGATAATCGAGGCATGAGCAATATTGAAAAAGAGTGAACATAACAGCAATAATTGTATGAATATCTTTTTCAAAAATGTACCTTTTTTAGTTTTAATGAGTATAGCTTAATTTGTTTAAT
>DQSX01000182.1 GCA_015663065.1 Sulfurovum sp. | reverse complement strand
CGTGATGTAGCAGTTTTGCTGGGTTATGATACTTTTGTACTGCCTGACTTACGTGTGAGTGTGGGAGAAGATCTTCGCTCTTACGGTGAGGATTTGCAGGATCTTTTTACGCAGTTGGCAAACTATCATCACAGTCAAAACAAAAAAGTACTTATCTCTCCTGTGCGAACACTGCTGGTACCTTTCCCAAAAGCAGAACTCTTTGCAAAAAAAACCATAGAGTTTGGAGATACCCTTAACTTAAAAGAACTCAAAGATATTTTGTATCAATGGGGCTATCATTTTGTCGACATTGCAGCACAAAAAGGAGAAGTCTCTTTTCGGGGAGATATTATCGATATCTATCCCATTCATGTAGACAAACCTTATCGTATTTCTTTGTTTGATGATGAGGTAGAAACAATCCAGAACTATGATGAAGGTACCCAAAAACGTTTGCCGGATGAGTTGGAAGATCTAGAGATAACTCCGGCGTTCCTGGCTTTAGATAAAACGCAATATGAATCTCTGAAAAACAGATGTGAACGAAGCCAATATGACACCTTTGTCAAAGATATTGATTCACTTGGCTTATGGCATTTGGATGACCTGGGTGAGAGTGCTTTACAACAGTTTGATGCGGTATGGGCATCTGATCTTGAGAGTGAACTGGATGAAATTTATGAACTAAGCGAGCCGTTGGTTCCCCTAAAAGAGTTTTTACTGCCTGCCATTCCTGAAGGGCATAAGTACAGAGATCTGGAAGCTGTGGCTCCCAATAAATTGTTGGAGTCCCATAAAGATAAAAAGATCACGATCATTGCCAAAAATGAAAGTATTGTCCGTGGATCAGATTTTGATTGGGGTCAGGGGATTCATGATTCATCATTGCATGACAAATCACAAATCTCCAGACCCCAAGTAGAATTTGTCTACCAGGAGGGTATTGTCAATCTTTTAGGTGCTGACAGGCTCATTCTCTCTCTCAATAAACCGCTAAAACGGAAACGTGTTAAAAAGGCCAGCATTATTCTGGATGAGTTGAAACCGGGTGATTATGTGGTGCATGAAAACTACGGTGTGGGGATATTCAGAGGCATAGAAAAACGTGATGTGCTTGGAGCAACTTCAGAGTTTGTAGTGATGATGTACCAAAATGAAGATTCCCTGCTTATACCTGTGTCAAATCTGGAAGTCATAGACCGATACGTGGCCGAGGGTGGTTCTTTGCCTATTTTAGACAAGTTGGGAAAAGCTTCTTTCAAAAAGCTCAAAGCTAAAGTCAAAGAGAAACTTTTTGCCATCGCTTCACAGATCATCAATCTTTCTGCACAGAGACACTTGAAAAAAGGGATCAAACTTAAACGTAATATGGAAGAGCATGCCATTTTCATGTCAGAGGCAGGGTTTGTGCACACAGAAGACCAGGAGCGTGCCATTAATGATATGCTCGATGACATGGCAAGCGGTAAAATGATGGACAGACTGCTCTCTGCGGATGTTGGTTTTGGTAAAACAGAAGTGGCAATGAACGGGATGTTCGTGGCTGTAAAGAACGGTTATCAGGCGATGATGATCGCTCCAACCACACTGTTGTCTTCCCAGCATTTCAAGTCCCTTCAAGAGCGTTTTTTGAAACATGGCATCAAAGTAGGAAAACTGGACAGATTTTCTACTATAAAAGAGAAAAATGGTACGTTAAAAGCACTGGAAGAGGGTAGACTGGATGTGGTGGTTGGTACCCATGCCCTCCTTAAAGCCAAGTTCAAGAACCTGGCACTGGTCATCATTGATGAAGAACATAAGTTTGGGGTCAAACAGAAAGAAGCCCTTAAAGAGATCGCCATTGATGTGCATCTGCTCTCTATGTCTGCAACCCCGATCCCACGTTCTTTGAACCTTGCAATGTCAGATGTGAAATCTTTTTCAGAGATACTCACACCACCAACAGAACGTCAAGGGGTCCGAACCTTTGTGAAGTCTTACGATGACAAGGTCATCAAAGAGGCACTTTTACGAGAGATGCGACGTGGCGGGCAGATCTTTTATGTCTTTAACTCCATTGCAGGGATAGAAGAGAAGAAAAAACAGTTACTGGAGATATTGCCTAAACTGCGCATCGCCGTTTTACACTCCAAGATCTCTGCCAAAGAGACAGAAGATGAGATGATGAAGTTCGAGGATGGGGAGTATGATGTGCTGCTCTCCACTTCCATTGTTGAATCCGGCATACATATGCCCTATGCCAACACGATGATCGTAGACGGAGCAGACAATTTTGGGATCGCCGATCTGCACCAGCTTCGCGGGCGTGTCGGGCGTGGAGGAAAAGAGGGCTACTGTTACTTTATGGTAACAGACAAAGAGCGTTTGACAGACAATGCCAAACGACGTCTTTTGGCATTGGAGTCTAACTCTGATCTGGGATCAGGTGCTGTCCTTGCCTTTCATGACCTTGAAATTCGCGGTGGAGGAAACATCATCGGGGAAGCGCAGTCAGGACACATCAAGCAGATAGGGTATTCACTTTATCTGCGTATGCTTGAAGATGCCATTAAAGAGCTTTCCGGTCAAGACAAAGAGGTAGCACAAAACATCGATATGAAACTCTCTGTCGATGCCTACTTAAATGAAGAACTCATCGAAGAAGACCGCTTACGTCTGGAACTCTACCGCCGTCTTTCACTCTGTGAAACCACCGGTGAAGTCTATGAGATAGAGTCTGAAATAGCAGACAGATTCGGTAAACTTGACACCATCACCAGACAATTCATCGATGTCATCGTCATGAAAGTCCTTGCCCGTGACAAAGGCATTAGCAAAGTCTCTTCTTATGGTGAAAATGTCTTTATTGAGTT
>DQSX01000115.1 GCA_015663065.1 Sulfurovum sp. | reverse complement strand
TGTGGAAAAGCTTGAAGAGAGTGGTTTGGTTGAGGTTCTGTAAATGAATCTACAAAGTAAATTGCAGCAGGAGGGTTTAGACCTGCCGGATGAGACCATCAAAAAACTAGAAGCATTTGCACTTTTACTCTTTGAATGGAACCAGGTGCATAATTTGACAGGGGCAAAAAACATTGCTGCTATTAATGAGAATATCATTGATTCGCTGTATCCTTTGACCTTCATAAAGAGTCCGGAGACACTTTTGGATGTAGGAACAGGTGCGGGTTTTCCGGGGCTTGTTTTGGCTATGGCTTTGCCGGAGTGTGAAGTGGTACTTGCAGAGCCTTTAAAGAAACGTGTCTCCTTTTTGAAGTATGCAGCCATAGACCTGGCGCTTAAAAATGTGACAGTAGAAGGAAAAAGGGTAGAGAAGGTGGAGCATGAGGCCTTTGCCATGATCTCTTCTCGTGCAGTGACCAATACCAAACTGCTTTTGGAGTTGACGCAGCAAGTAGCCAGCGTTCAGACGGAGTATCTTTTTTACAAAGGCTCCAGGGTCTTTGATGAGATCGAAGATGTACAACATCAGTTAGATTATGATATAGTACAAAAAAACCAGAGAAACTATTTGTATATTAAGGGTGGAGCGTGATTTTAAAACTGATTATTTTTGCAGTGGCGGGGTATTTTATCTATAAATTTTTTGGAGGGAAACTTCCTACGATCGGTAAAAGCAAAGCAGAGAAAAAACTGGATGAAGATACACTGGTAGAGTGTGAAAAGTGCGGAACTTATGTGACAGTGAAAGAGAGTATTATCATCAACGGTAAATACTACTGTGATGAGTGTGCAGCTAAAATCTAAATTTTAATTAAGGAGAGCATATGTTGGTCATAGGACATTCATGGATAAAAAGTCAGAAATTGTGTAAGGTTTTTTCCATAGAGGATATTAAGAACAGTGATGCCAATAATATTGTACTGCTTGAACCTTTGGTGGATTCTCACACCTTTGCACAGTATTGTCAGGAAAACAGTGTTGCATATGCTGTGGTGGTGACCAGTCTGGATGATGCCATTTTTGCCAATGCACTGGGTGCAAAGTATATGATCTGTGAAGAAGACATTGCTTTGATGATACAGCCTATAGCACAGGAGTATCTCTTCGATACACGCGTATTGGTACTCATACATAATGAGAAAGAAATTTCTAAAATTGCCAGAGGCGGCATAGACGGTGTTGTTTTTGCTGAGGCTATCTGTTAATTCCTATGTTTGAAAAATTTAACGTCTACCCTTTAACCTACAGTATTATAGGCATCAATATTGTTGTCTATATTTTCTCTGCACTTTTGAGTCAAAATATTGCAGATATGGATATGCAGACCCTTGTAGATATGGGTGCACTTTATGGTCCGTACACAGTACTCAAAGGTGAATGGTGGAGACTCTTTACTGCGATGTTCCTGCATGGGGGTATGACACACATCCTTATGAATATGTTTTCACTTTACCTCATAGGTCGTGGCTTGGAAATGTATTTTGATAAAAGAGCCTATGTCATCATTTATCTTTTTTCAGGTCTTTTGGGAGGGCTGGCTTCACTCTATATGCATCCACAGTCCGTAGGTGTTGGTGCATCAGGTGCCATCTTTGGTGTTTTTGGTGCATTGGCAGGGTTCTTTCTTGCGCATAGAGATAAGATAGCAACACACTCTAAGGCATTCATGAAAGACTTTGCTGTGGTATTGGGGATCAACCTTGTCCTGGGACTTTCCATTCCTTCCATAGACGTTTCAGCACATATAGGCGGTTTGTTCGTTGGACTCATTGGTGGATTTGTCATCTCTAAAAATCCAAAATGGGTCTGGGCTTTTTCGGCTGTGATGGTGATTGTCATACTTGCAGTGATGGATTATCTGCCTCACTATTATGTTCAAGTTTTTACTTAAAACGGAAGATAGATCTTGTCTATCAACTCTTGATATTCACTCTGTGCATCAGAGTCTATGGTGATGCCACCGCCGCTTTTATAGCTTAATTCTCTATTGTTTTCTTCAATGAAACGTATCATCACACCTGAACGCAGCTCTGTACCGTCAAAGACAGCAAACACACCGGTGTAGAACCCTCTGTCATAATTTTCTATGTCATCAATGATCTGCACCGTACTCTTTTTTGGTGTGCCTGTAATGCTGCCTGCCGGTGTCAATTTTTCAAAGAGTGTACCGATCTCATCTTTCCAGTTTTCATGGAGTGTTGCTGTGATCTTTGAAGAGACTTGCAGTAACGCTTTGTTCCCGGCTTTGATCTTCTCTACATAACGGAACTTCTCCACTTTGACATTTGAACCCACTATGCCAAGGTCATTGCGCATGAGATCAACGATCATCACATGTTCTGCCATCTCTTTGGTATTGGCGAGAATGTTCTGTTGGGCATTTGGAAGATCCGCATCGATCGTACCTTTCATGGGGTAGGTTGCGATAGTGTTGTTTTTGATCTCCACAAAACGTTCAGGAGAAAAACAGATGAACTCTCCTTTAAAATAGAGTTTGAATTTGGCTTTGGCATAAGTGAAGATCTCTTTAAGATCCAGGTTGCTCTCAATGGGGGTAGCAAAAGTGAGGTTGAGCAGATAAGTATTACCTGCACGGATCTCTACAAGAATATGCTCAAAAGCTTTTTTGTAAGCAAGAAAACTTACCGGTGATTTTGAGAAAGTAAACGCTTGTTCCCGTTTTTTTACAGGGTAGTTACGCCACTCCTCAAGTTTGTAATAGATGTCATCGTCCAGTGCATCAAGAGGCTTGGCAAAGATCTTGCTTTTGTCGTAGGAGAGGATGAAGAGAAAGGGTTTTCTTTTTTGACCGAGTCTGTTTATTTCATTAAAACCATTCTCTTGACTAAGCCACATTAAGAATCCAAAAGCAACAGTTTTAAAATGGCCATACGCATATAAACACCATTTTTCACCTGTTCCAAAACCTTACATCTCTGGTCTTCCAGCATTTTATCTGAAATATCTATGTTTCGCATGACCGGGCCGGGATGAAGGAGTAAGATCTCTTTGTCACGCAAGCGGTCATGGTCGATGCAGTAGTGTCTTGCGTATTCGTTGTAGTTGTCAAAAATAGGGCTTGAATGGCGTTCAAGTTGTGCTCTTAGAGACATGATAACATCTACTTTGTCTATGACATCTTCAAGATGTTCATACTGGGGGAGGTCAGACTTTGGCATGAAGGGTTTTGGTGCAACAAGTACCACGTTAAGCCCCATGCGTGTAAAGAGACGAATGCCCGAAGAGGCTACGCGTGAACTTACAATGTCACCGACAATGGCAATGGTCTTTCCTTTGACATCGCCAAAGTGCTCCACCATAGTAAAAAGATCCAGCAGTGCCTGGGTAGGGTGTGCATAGTTCCCCGCTCCGGCATTGATGACGGGGGTCATCTCCATATCTGCCAGCATACCGGGTGCTTCATTTTCAGAGTGGCGGATAATGACTGCATCGGGTTCCATGGCACAAAGGTTTGTAAAGGTGTCTTCCAGACTTTCACCTTTTTTGGTAGAAGAGCGTGAAGGGTCAAGATGTATGACCGCTGCACCCAGTTTTTTAGCGGCGACTTCAAAAGAGCTTCGTGTTCTTGTAGAGGGTTCAAAAAAAAGTGTGATCAGAAGTCTGTCTCTAAGCAGTTGAATGGGACGATTGTTTTTGAAGTTTTTGGCATCATCTAAAAGCTGCGCTATCTGCTTGTCTGAAAAGTTATTGGTATCTACGAGGTGCTGCATTTCTATCCTTACTGCTTCAGTGGGTTCTATTGCTTTGATTATAGCAGATGGCCGGTAAAGTTTTCCAATCCGCTATCAACACTCCACCATGTCGGGAACACTGCATCATAATAAGGCTGTGTTACTTTGTCAAAATTTTCTTTGTCTTCATAGAGGTTGACACACCAGTCAAAGTCAATGTCAAAAGTATTTAAAGCAAGTATGGAGAGTACTGCGTCGTTGATACAGCCTAAACGGCTTGAGGTGACCAGGAGGGTTTTGGCATTTAGCTCTTTAATGAGGTTGATCATCATGTACTCTTTGGTAATGGGTACCATAAGCCCACCGGCACCTTCTACCAAAAGGATATCACAAAGTTTTGAGAGTGCTTCATGTTTTTCAATGACCTTTTTCAGGTCAATACTCTCTTTTTCATCTGCACAAAAAGGTGCAGCGGGAAGAGGGAAGGTGTAAGCTGTAATATCTTCAGGGCTGAAATCTTTAAAATTCTCATTTACCTTTTGGCAAGCTTTTAGGAGCAAAGAGGCATCAAGAGCTCTGTCTGTCACCCCAGTCTCAATAGGTTTGTATACGCCTACTTTGTATCCCTGTTGTGAGAGTAGCTCTATGAGTTTTAAGGTAGTGTGTGTTTTGCCTACATTGGTACCGGTTGCAGTGATGAAAAGTGATCGCACTTGTATTTCTCCAAAATTTTTGTATAATAGTATAAAATAAAATAACTATTAGGATTGTAACATAGTATGCCAAAGATAGAAGAAGAATTAGACCTGGCTTTAGAGTTGGAAGAACCGAAAATGTTCAAAGTGCTTTTGCACAATGATGATTATACGAGCATGGATTTTGTTGTAGATGTACTGATGGGTATTTTTCACAAAACACTTGCCCAGGCAGAGCAGATCATGTTGCAGATACATGAAAAAGAGAGAGCGGTCTGCGGTGTATACAGTTTTGAGATCGCACAGACAAAAGCAGAACAGGTAAAACAGCGGGCCAAACAAAATGAATTCCCCTTACTCGCGACCATTGAAGAAGATGCATAAAGGAACAAGAGATGATAAGTATAGCTTTAAACGATGTATTTAAAAATGCAGTACGTTACGCCAAAGAGAGCAGACATGAATATTTGACCGTGGAACATGTCTTTTTATCGGTGGTGAGATCTGAAGCGGGTATCGAAATAT
>DQSX01000214.1 GCA_015663065.1 Sulfurovum sp. | reverse complement strand
GAGATAGGAACAATGGTCTTAACCCCATAGAGGAACTTCTGTATGAATATGGCTGCAATACCGTACTTACGCATGATCAGGGTCGCCAGTGCAATCTTTCGTTTGTGTTTGGCAAAATAGGGTTTAATGTCCCGTTTATGGTATTTTCCCAGATAAAAGAGAAAATTGTCTCCCATAAAGTTGGCAAGTATGGCAACAATGAGTGCCGTGGTCAGATCCATGTGTCCCATAAAAGAGAAAACCCCTGCTGCTGCAACAATAAAAAGTGAACCGCCAAAAGAGAAAAAGGCTACTGCCAGATAGCCCCAGGTTTCCAAAGAAGAAAAATCCATAAATAAACATCCTAAAAATCAAGTAAAGAATCATATCTAAAATATGTTAATGTTATAATCCCTGCTATGATAAGTACAGTTCTCTCCATACTCTTTGTTTATGTCTTTATAGTGCTTGGCTACACTGCCAAACGGATATTTAAAGACGACATGAATACCAAGACCCTCACACTGATATCTGTCTATTTTTTACAACCCTTTGTCACTATCTGGGGATTCAGCACTGCAAAACTTCACGTAGAACATCTGTACGTACCGCTGCTCTATCTTGCTATCATCCTGACCTTACTACTGCCAACCATCCTGCTCGGAAAAATTATATTTACAAATATTAAAGACCGTGCCATCTTCTCCATTGCCGGCTTTGTAGGCAATACCGGTAACATTGGCATCCCTTTGGGTATTGCCCTGTTTGGAGAGCAGTCAGTCATCTATACCACACTCATCAATATTGCCAATGTCTTTGTAGTCTACATCATCGGAGTCTATATTTACTCACGCGGATCATTCAGCATTAAAGACTCTCTGTTCAATATTATTAAGATACCGATCATCCCCGCTTCGATTATTGCCATATTTATAAATATAAACAATATACCCATTCCTTCCGAACTACAGGAGTTCTTCAAAATGGGCGCCTATGCAGGGATAGTACTGCAACTCTTTTTACTGGGTACCTTCCTCTACGGCATTCGCATCAAAGAGTTACACCCCAAACTTTTCATAGGAACGATCTCTCAAAAATTCATCCTCATTCCTCTGGCGACAGCAATCATTTTAAGTTTTACCAATCTGCCGCTTTTTGTGCAAGGCGTCATCTTTATGGAGATGGTCACACCACTGGCCGTAGCAAATATCAACCTGGCCTCTCTGTATGACTGCAAACCCAAAGATGTTACTTCACTCATACTCCTGAGTACCCTGCTCTTTATTCCTTTGCTTTTTTTATTGAGCTATATTACAAAGCACTATTATTTAATACTAAATTAAATCTAAATTTAGTACAATATATATAATATGACAAAAGGTTACATAATGAATTTAAGTCAAGATATAAAACCAATCACTTATCTGAAAAGTAAAACAGCTGATGCTATAAATACTGTAAATGAAAACAAAAGAGCTATGATTATCACACAAAATGGTGAGGCTAAAGCAGTAGTTCAAGATATAAAAAGTTATGAGGAGCTACAAAATAGTCTTGCTTTACTTAAAATGATCAATCATAGTGAACGACAGCTACGTGAAGGTAAAGTAACTGAACAAGAAGAAGTTTTTAACCACATAGAAAACAAATACTTCTCTTAGACCATGAAAAAGTACAGTGTAAAGTGGACAGATAATGCTTTGGATGATTTTGATAATATAGCAGGTTATATATTTAAAGAGAATGAAACAAATGCTAAAAATATGTATCTTGCTATCAAAGAACAATGTCAAAATTTGGACTGTTTCCCTTTACGAGGATATCTTCTTCCCGAGTTACAATCCTTAGGTTTTAACATTTACAGAGAGCTTAACCACAAACGATGGCGTATCATTTATAGTGTAGAGCGGAATAACGTTTATCTTCTCCTTATCTTGGATAGTAGGCAAGATATGCAAGAACAACTTGTCCAACGTATATTAAATCATGAAATAAAATAGGAATTGAAATGTCTAAAAAAACCCTTATTATTGGTGCCGGCGGTGTCGGAAATGTTGTTGCATTTAAATGTGCTATGAATGCAGATACTTTTGGAGACATTACTCTGGCAAGCCGAACACTCTCCAAGTGTGATGCTATTGCAAGCAATGTCAAAGAACGTACAGGTGTGACACTAAACACTTGCACAGTAGATGCAGATTCGGTCACAGAGCTTGTCAAAGTGATACAAAAAGTGGATGCAGATATTGTCATTAACGTGGCTTTGCCCTACCAGGACTTGACCATCATGGATGCCTGCATTCAAACAGGTGTAGACTACCTGGACACAGCCAACTATGAACACCCTGACACAGCGAAGTTCGAGTACAAAGAGCAGTGGGCAAGAGATGAAGCATTCAAAGATTCAGAGATCATGGGACTCTTGGGTTCTGGTTTTGACCCGGGGGTTACCAATGTCTTTTGTGCTTATGCCCAAAAACATTACTTTGACGAGATCCACACCATTGACATACTAGACTGTAATGCCGGAGACCACGGCTACCCTTTTGCCACCAACTTCAACCCCGAGATCAACCTGCGTGAAGTTTCTGCAAAAGGTAGGTATTGGGAAGATGGAAAATGGATAGAGACTGAACCTATGGCGATCAAACAGGTTTGGGACTACCCTGAAGTAGGCCCAAAAGACTCATACCTTCTTTACCATGAAGAGATGGAGTCTCTGGTCAAACACATTAAAGGTTTAAAACGCATACGCTTTTTCATGACCTTTGGAGAGTCTTATCTTACCCACATGAAGTGTCTTGAGAATGTCGGTATGTTAGGCATTAAAGAGGTGGAACACAAAGGCATGAAGATCGTTCCTATGGAGTTCCTTGCTACCCTGCTTCCCGATCCTGCAAGCCTCGGACCAAGAACCAAAGGAAAGACCAACATCGGCATCTTTGCCAAAGGGCTGAAAGACGGAGAAGAAAAAACCGTTTACATTTATCAGGTCAGTGACCATGAAGAGTGTTATGCCGAAGTGATGAGCCAGGGTGTGAGCTACACCACCGGTGTACCGGCAATGATCGGTGCAAAACTTATGTTGGAAGGGAAATGGCAAGGCAAAGGCGTCTTCAATATGGAAGAGTTCGACCCAGACCCCTTTATGACAGAGTTGAACAGCCAGGGTCTGCCATGGAAAGTGATGGAACTGGGTGCCAATGAAGACAGAAGCGTAGAGTAATGTCCTCACCTTCTAAAACCTTTTTGGGCTTTCCCAAAGAGGGGTTACAATTTCTGAACAAGATTATTATCAACAACTCCAAAGAGTGGCTCGATGCAAACAGAGAAGAGTATGAACGTGTCATCGTCACACCCAACAAAAACTATGTGGAAGAGATGGGAGAACACTTACAAATACTTGTACCTACCATCAACGCCATCCCAAAAACCAACAAATCTCTCTTTCGCATCTACCGTGACGCACGTTTTCACCTAAATGACCCCATAAAAACACGTATTGGTATTATTTTCTGGCAAGGGTCGGGTCATCGCATGCAAAGCAGCGCTTTTTATATGCATTATGATCCACAGGAGATCTTTGTTGCCACAGGCATCAGGAATTTCAAACCTACCCTGCTTGCCACCTATAGAGAATACATACAAAATGAAGAAAGACGTAGAGAGCTGCACAACATACTTGAAAAGCTCAAAGAAAAGGGCTACAAGCTCCCTGAAGCCAAATACAAACGTATGCCAAGGGATTGTGCCAAAGAGGACAAATATAGCTACCTCTACCTCATGGGAGCTATCTTTGCCTACAGCACATTCACTCCGGATGAAACTTTCTACTCAGAAGCTATCATTGAGAGAAATTTTAAAGTCTATGAAGAGATGTCAGATTTGCAACAATGGGTTTATGAACTCACTCTGCACTGCGATACTGAGGCAGATGTATTTAGATAAAGGCGGACAAACCCACCCTACTTGTCATTCATAATTTAAAATTCAACATTCAAAATTATCACACCATTCCTATCATACTCATGAATCTTCCGGTACAGCCCTGCTCTTTCCTATAAGAGAAATAACTCTCCACTTCACAGGCAGTGCAGATATCAGACATTTCAATATTTTTTTCTTCAAGACCCGCCTGCAACAGTTGATATTTATTAATATGTGGTAAGTCAAGCATGTATTTATCTCCCTTTTTCCTAAAGCCTTCAGGGGTATCAAAAAAGTGCCTGGCAACCTCTTCTCCCACTTCATAACAGCAGGCTCCTATGGAGGGTGCGATCCCTGCCAATATATTTTCTGCTTTAGACCCAAAAGTATCCTGCATTTTTTTTACCGTTTTAGAAACGATCTTGGCTTTGGTACCTTTCCACCCGGCATGTACTGCTGCGACTACTTTATGCTTAGG
>DQSX01000046.1 GCA_015663065.1 Sulfurovum sp. | reverse complement strand
TTGTTTTTTTGCGTTCTTCAGATCTTTTTTTTCTCTCTGCCTGATACTCTTTTTCATTTTTATATTCTAAATAGATAATAACAGCAATGATAAGAATGATAATGCCAATAACAGCTAATGCATACATAAATTCTCCCCTTTTTATGACATTAAGTATTATTTAAACTATATCTTATTTAGTATTATAGTCAGGTTCATCACTTAGCTTAACTGTCAAATTTTGCTATAATTCCCAATAAATCACTCAATAATTGAGTTAATACAGGCGAAACATGATAATAGATACACATTGCCATTTGGATGATAAACGATATAATGACGATCTTGATGAAGTACTTAAAAATGCTAAAGAGAAGGGTGTGGAAAAGTTCATTATTCCCGGTGCGGACCCTGAAAGTCTAACACGTGCAGTAGAGATATCTGAACGTTATGAAGATGTTTATTTTGCTGTAGGTGTACATCCCTATGATGCTGAAAATTATAACAAAGCGTATTTGGAAACCTTTGTTTCCCACCCAAAATGTATAGCCATTGGTGAATGTGGTCTGGACTATTATCGATTGCCTGAAACCAAAGAGGAGATCGAGGCTGAAAAGAAAATGCAAAAAGAAGTGTTTATCGACCAGATACTCTGGGCAAAAGCACTGAAAAAACCGCTTATTGTACATATACGTGAATCTTCTGCAGACTGTCTGACTCTGCTTGATGAATACGCCGGAGAGGAGGGGGGTGTCTTGCACTGCTACAATGCAGATGAATCTCTTTTGAAACTTGCCGATAAAAATTTCTATTATGGCATCGGGGGTGTGCTGACGTTTAAAAATGCCCGTAAACTTGTTAATGTATATCCTAAGATCCCTCAGGATAGACTGCTCATTGAGACAGATGCACCCTACCTGACCCCGCATCCTCACAGAGGTCAGAGAAATGAGCCCTCTTACACGACTTTGGTAGCAGATAAAATGTCTGCACTCTCCGAAATATCAAGAGATGAGATGGAGAGATGCACAACAGAGAATGCCTTGAGGCTTTTTGGTATTTAGGGATGGATATGAAAAAACATATGGCTAAAATATGGTGTATAATGGTACTCCTGCCGGTCTATGTTTTTTCTGCAACACTGGCAGAGAAATACCCCTCCTATGCCTATGTTTTTTCAGAGTTTAGCATAGATGAATCTTACATTGATGACAGTGAATTTGAATTTTTTGTATTAAAACATGAAAAAAAGATCAAGCAGTTTTACAAGCGTTCTATGAAAAAGGGGGAGAGGGTGCTTCCTTTGATGAAAGACCACTTGATGGTAGACGGTCTTTCTGATCTTTTCATCTATATCTCCATGATCGAGTCAGGTTTCTCTCCCGCCATCGTCTCCTCTAAAAAAGCAGTAGGTCTCTGGCAGTTCATGCCTGCAACGGCAAAACACTACAATCTTGCTGTCTGTAACACGAATGATGAACGCTGTGACCCTGTAAGTTCCACCAATGCAGCCATAGCCTACCTGCGTAAACTCCATGCAGAGTTTGGAAAATGGTATCTTGCCGTGATGGCATACAACTGTGGTGAAGGGCGTTTGCGAAAAGCCATCTCAAAAGCAGGGAGCAACGATCTGAGCATCTTGATAGATGAAGATGCAAAATACCTTCCCAAAGAGACAAGAGACTACATAAAAAAGATACTGCTTGCAGCGATGATAGGTGAAAATGAACTTTTGGACTATGCTGAAACGAAATCTGAGTTAAATAATGCACTGCTGCAGGTAGAGGTCAGTGCAGGTACTAAGCTCTCCGAAATAGCATCTTTGCTCTCTATGCCTTCATCTGCACTGCAAAAAATGAATAAACAGTACAGAGACGGCGTAGTTCCCAAAGAGAAACAACGTTACAAAATCAACATACCCGAAGAGAAGATGATGCTCTTTTATATGAAGTATGAGATCGAAGAGGAAGATGGGAAAAAGAGAAGCGTGGTAAAACCGCATTTGATTTCACACACAGTACAGCTTGGAGACACACTGGAAATACTGGCTATCAAATACCAGACAGACA